>CAXMOE010000001.1:0-28194 GCA_964194835.1 uncultured Flavobacteriaceae bacterium
TCCACATCAGAGAAATCAATTATCCGTCTTGTGGAAGGTCCGGCGGTAACCTTGTACATTCCACTTTCATTATAGACAAAAGCCAAATTATTGATTACTTCCCGAGAACCTTGAGCCGCATAGGGTCCCACATTAAAGAAAGAACGCAGGGCCTTTACTTGTCCAATGGGGTGCCCATGTTCCAGGGTATGTACCTTGTCCCAAGTCCATTTGGTCATGTCAGCACCAAAATCCTTGGTTAGTGATTCAAGTGCCTGTATAAAGGACTTATGTACCACTGCCTGTTTGGTTTCCAAACTGTCCTTGGTGTTTTTATTGTCCCACCAGACCGATTTGTCCTTATCTGCCATAGGGGCCAGTAACCGTTTGTGGAAATGTGTAACCATAAATTGTTGAAATAACTCTTCACCCAATTCATCTTCAAATGTATTTTTAAAGAAAAAATAAATCCATCTATGAAAAATTGTCGCTTCTACACTTTCCAAGGGATAATCCCCTTTCCAGGCACTAAGGGCATCCAACTCCTTTGTTTGACTGTCCGTTAATTGTTTCACATCAATTAATTTGGCCAGATCGGTAACGATGGATGGGTTTACAGATGAGGTAACGTCCGTAATCATCTCACTGACGGACTGTGTATCCCAGTCATTTTTTGGATCCAACAACTGAACAATACGTTTTGCCCTATTTTCCGGCAAATAATATCCAGGATATAACATACCAGCTATGGAATCGGGTTGATTGTTGGCAGAATACACATAGTTCCATTTCGGATTTATGGCCTGTGGATTTTCAGAAAAATCCAGATATCGCACAGGGCCTTGATTTCCCGAATTGCCGTTCAGCACAAATTTAGTATGGGTACTATCGGTCATCTGATACAGTTTGGCAGTTGCCCACCAGGCCACATTACCTTCTGAGTCTCCGTACATTATATTTAGTCCGGGCGCATGTATATTGGGAAGTGCCTTTTGAAATTCGTCCATATTCCGTGCATGGCTCATACCGTATACCGCATCCATAAGCTTATTTTCAACCTTGGTGTAGATCCATGACATGCTTACGGGTCGTTGATCCTCTATTTGGTTGGCAATACCATTTAAAACAGGACCATGTGCTGTTTTTTTATAGGTAAAAGTAAGCTCGCTACTATCTTTTACCTTAATTATTTTGGAAACAATTTCATAGTTTGCCCATCCATTTTCGTTCTTGTATTTTGTACTGTCTGTGGGATGGTTCTCTTCAAAGTAAAAGTCCACATCATCATTTTCGAACATGGTTATACCATAGGCCAATTTTCTATCGTGCCCCAACATGGGAAACGGAACTCCGGCCAAATGGTATCCATATTTTTCATAGGTTGGTGTGCTTATATGTGCCTCATACCAAACCGAGGGCTGTGCAAAACCAATATGGGGATCATTGGCCAATATTACCTTGTTGTTCTTTGTTTTACCTGGGGCTATGACCCAACTATTACTTCCAATAAATTGTGGAATGGGCAAGCCGTCAAGGGCATTCGAGACCATTGCCGTAATATTGTTTTGTAGAGTATCCTGTACCTCCGGTCTATGGTTTTTGATCCAGGTGGTATTGGTGTCCACATCTATTTCCAGATCCTTAAGATATTCAACTCCCAATTTCTCCCTAATATTTGTCAACAACGGATCGGTCTTATGCGCCATGGCAAAACTAAAGCCCATATAACCCATTACATTATAAATATCCTTTAGTACAAAGGTTTCTTTTTCTATACCCGTCAGATAAAACTCAACCGGAGTTGGTCCCTGTTCAATGAATTGATTTATACCATCCAAATAGGCTTGGCACAATTGAATTACGGGGTCATTATCATTCAATGTAGCTACGGTCTTGGCTGATGCATCATCAATTCCCAACGCCAGGAAAAATTTATCGGTTTTGATCAGATCGCCTCCAAAAACTTCCGATAGCCCACCTTTGGCTATCCGTCGTAACAATTCCATTTGCCATAATCGATCCTGTGCATGTACATATCCCAATGACCTAAAGGCATCAGGCTCATTGCTTGCATAAATATGTGGAACACCATAGGCATCGTAATATACTTTTACCTCATCGGAGAGGTTCGAAAGTTGTGCTTCCCCATCATAGGTAGGTTTTAGGGAACTGATGATTATCCATACCCCGATGGCCAGAACACCTAGGAAAGCCAATAAAATCCAAGATAGTTTTTTTAACTTTTTCATGTTCACCCTATATCCAGATTTCAATTTTAAATTACTCTTTTTATTAGTCCTGTTAAAAGTATAGGCACACTTAAAGATAGCGCAGTTGGAAGATTAAAATCCATATTGCATTTTTAATACTTTACAATACGTCCTTGATTATTACGATAATTTTCCAAACCTTTCAACAACCAATCGCGATAGGTATCCCGATCCGCATATTGAATTGAAGAATTCAATACTTCCAGATTTGGAGAAAGTAATACATAAAATGGTTGTGAAGCTGCGTTAAAGTTCAAGGTCTGGAACGTGCCCCATTTCTGCCCTATAGTCTCAATAGTCTTTACCCTTCCCGATTCATACTTATAATCGAACTGTTTGTTTTTGGGAAGTTCCTTACGGTCATCAATATATAGAGAAATCAATACATAATCGTCTTTAATTATAGGATAAATATCCGGTTCGCTCCAGACGTTTTCCTCCATTTTTCGACAGTTTACACAGGCCCATCCGGTAAAATCCAGCAGGATAGGTTTGTCTACAGTTTTTGCATGGGCCAAGCCCTCCTCAAAATCCTTAAAACATGCAATGCCCAAGGGGCAATCGCTCTCCTGTTCTGTGACACTATAAAAATCGGGTGGTAAAAACCCGTACAATTTTAAATCCATGACCTTAAAAACTCCAAGGGTCAAATAAATTGCAAAGGCAATACTCATGATTCCTACTCCAACCCTGGGCAAGGATATTTTTGATTTGGGTCCGTCATGTGGAAATCTAAAAATACCAAACAAATAAAGCGTGAGCAGTACAAAAAGGACAATCCATATGCCGATAAAAATTTCCCGTTTTAGAAAGCCCCAATCCCCTACCAAATCGGCATTGGACAAAAACTTAAACGCTAAGGCCAATTCCAAAAAGCCGAGTACTACCTTTACCGTGGTCATCCATCCGCCAGACTTTGGCAACGAATTTAACCATGCGGGAAAAAGGGCAAATAGTGCAAATGGAAATGCCAATGCGGCCCCGAAGCCCAACATTCCAACAGATAGATTTGTTGCCACATCCCCTTCGGCCAGAGCTGTGCTTCCCAATAATCCGCCCAAAATAGGTCCGGTACAGGAAAAAGAGACTATGGCCAGTGTCACTGCCATAAAAAAGATACCTATAGCCCCACCAGCCTTCGTGGAAGCGGAATCCATCTTGTTGGCCCATGAACTAGGTAAGGTCAATTCATAATATCCGAAAAAAGAAAATGCGAAAAAGACAAAAATCAGAAAGAAGAATACATTGAGCCAAACATTGGTTGCTATGGTATTCAGTATTTGGGAATCCACAGAATCGAACAAATGAAAAGGCAGACTCAACAAGAAATAGATCAAAACTATAAAGAAACCATACAATAAGGCATTGGAAATACCTTTGCCCTTAGTGCTCGACTGTTTTGTGAAAAATGAAACGGTCAATGGAATCATAGGAAATACACAGGGCGTTAATATAGCAATAAGCCCCCCTAAAAAACCCAGTCCAAATATCATCCATAGGCCAGACTTTACACCCATCCCATTTCCATTATCATCTTCCAATAACTCCCTATTCCCCATATCCAGGAGCAATGCAGCGCTTAATGTTTTACTTTCGTCATCAACTATTTTTTCTTCCAGTACAATTCCTCGCCCGTCCAAGGAAATATTGAAAATCACATCTTTTGGAATACAGACTTCTTTACAAACCTGATAAAACAGGTTCACATCTATCTGATTAATTTCCGGTTTTAAAAGTTTGATCCTTTGTGTAAATACCACCTTTTCCTTAAAAAAGGTTTCATCCACCTCAAAAATTTCGCTGAATTCAGTTATTGTTTCACTTTCAAGGGTCTCTCCCAACAGCTCATAATCTTCTCCTGCATTTTCAAAAGTAAATTCACTGGGCAAGGAACCCCCTTCTGCAGTATGCAGGGAATATACATGCCATTCTTTCAGGATATCACCCTTTATAACCAGTTCATATTCAGATTCCGAAATTTTATTGACCTCATGGGACCACAATACAGGGCTATCCTCGGTTTGGGAAAACCCAAAGGCCATAAAAAATAATAAGACTATTTGTGTTAGGTAATGCTTCATTCGTGAAATGTAAATTTTAAAATGTTTTTGGATTTTTCAGTAACCTTAAAACGATCATCAGGACGTTGCCCAATAATCCAGACCAAATTTTCCCCAGCATATAATAACCACTGCTTCTCTTTGGAAATCACATCCATTTTATTGTCCTTAAAGAACTTGCTCAATTTCTTGCGCCCAGTCATTCCAAAAGGGTAAAAGTAGTCGCCTTTTTGCCATTTTCTTACCCTCAGGGGATACTTTAACGTTTCTTTATCTACATATAGTACATTTTTATCGGTTTCGCCTATTGCATCAACCATGCTAATTGTGATATGGATGGGGGCTTTAATTTTTTCTGCATTTTCAGGAATTTGATAGGTTTCCGTGTTTATAGAATTCAATTCCACCAACAATAGAAGTTCCCTGTCCTTAACCAACCTGTGAGTTTTGGAACGGACTTCCTTACCGCTTACGCCAGATAATAATGTCTTTACATCGTCCCATTCAGTAAATCCATACTCCCTGAACAAGGCATATAGATACCCTTTTAATGGACTTAATGCCAAAAGTGATGCGACCTCGATTTTCAACATATTTCCTTCTTTCTGAAAAAGCGCTTCCTTTAGATCTTTGATGTGGTTTTCGACTATTGCAGAAGTCTGCTTCAAATATTCCTGGGTTCTATTAAAATTCTCCAAAAATGTAGGATGAAGTTCTTTTAGATGGGGAATTATTTCATGCCTTATTTTATTTCTGAGATATTTGGTTTCAGTATTGCTACTATCTTCATGCCACCTTAAATTTTCAGCTTTGGCATAAGCCATTATCTGGGCCCTGGAAAATTTTAATAAAGGCCGGTTTAAGATATCGGTTTGTTCCGGGATTCCAATCAAGCCATCGATTCCTGTACCTCTTGAAAGGTTGATCAAAAAGGTCTCCAAATTATCGTCGGCCTGATGTGCAGTAACTATACTTTTAAAACCCTTTTCCTGTACCAATTTAGCAAACCATTGGTACCTAAGCTCTCTTGCCGCTACTTGAACAGACACTTTATTTACTTTAACATAACCAATTGTATCAAAACTGGTTGCAAAATATAATTTATTCAAGTTGTGTGCCAAAGTCTGTGCAAATTGCTCATCAGCATCACTTTCCTCCCCCCTTAATTTAAAATTGCAATGGGCAATGGAAAAGTCCAAATTATTCTTGGCGCATAAATGGGCCAAAACCACACTATCCACTCCCCCACTACAGGCCAGCAAGAATGTATTGTTCAACAGACTTGGGAATACATTTTTTATATGAAGTTTAAATTCTTCGAGCACAATACAAAAGTAGTTAAAGTTGTAGCCGTAACCAATTCTCAATGCACTCCAACATCTGGTCTTTGCATAGATCTTTGTGCAATTCGTGGTACCCGCCATCAAAAATTTCCAAGGTGGTCTTTTGCGAATTCTCGTGAAAAGCTTGTGTCCCCCTAAAATCTATAATAGGATCATCTGCACCGTGTAGCAACAAGGTGTCTACCTGTAATTGATGGGCATGGGATATAGCCCATTCTCCCGCATCCATAATTGGAAAAGAAAACATGGGGCTTACCTTATCGTGCACTAAGGGGTCTTGGATATATTTCGATACTTCTTCGTGTATTCTTGAAATTCCATTGGGGTCAAGCCCCGAAGGCATGGTCATTGAAGGAATTAGATGCAACAAGGTCTTACCCAAAGCCATTTTCCATTTTGGGGGCTGAAATGCCAAACGCAGATAAGGGCTGGTGGCAACAATTCCTCTTAATTCAATATTGTTTTTTAGCGCATAGTTTAAAACCAGATTTCCGCCCATGCTATGTCCATATAGAAAAAGGGGGACTTTTGGAAACAACGATCTTGCCTTTACGATTACCGTATCCAAAATATCCAATAAAGCTCCATAACTGGGACAATGGCCTCGTTTACCTCCCGATATTCCATGGCCAATATTATCATAGGTCACTACCGCCATGGATGCTTGTAACAGTCTTGGGATAACATCATCCAGGTAACGCCAGGAGTGCTCCCCAAAACCGTGCACCAAAACTACAAGGCCTCTGACTTTATCTGTTTGTGCGTACAGACCACGGATTGTAGTTCCGTACAATTCAAATGAGAATTTATGTTGTTCCACGATCCAAAGTTATGTTTTTACAAAGAGCGGGAGTACGTCAAGAAAAACTAATTGGCTAATTTTCCAATACTTCCCGCATGGCCCTCGCCTTAAGCAAGCATTCCTCATATTCACCTTCTGGCGATGCCTTGGCCGTAATAGCACTTCCAACAGAAAAAGAAACGTACTTATTGGAAGCATTGTACAAAATACTGCGGATTACCACATTAAAATCGAAATCACCTTGAGGCGTAAAATATCCTATTGCACCACTATATACTCCACGTTTGGAGGCTTCCAAACGTTCAATGATTTTCATGGCTGATATTTTTGGTGCTCCGGTCATACTTCCCATGGGAAAGGTTTCTTTGATAACCTCCACAGGGTTTTTGGATCTTGAGACCTTAGCAGTTATGGTCGATATCATCTGATGTACCTGGTGATAGGAATATACTTTGCAAAGTTCCTCTACTGAGACACTTCCTTTTACAGCGCTCTTGGATAGGTCGTTTCGAACCAAATCTACAATCATAATATTTTCGGCCCTTTCTTTATGGTCCTTTTCGAGACCTTCTTTTAATACTTGATCCTCAATGTGATCCAAAGAACGTTTTGCTGTTCCTTTAATAGGTTGGGAGATGATTTTGTTACCTTCTTTTTTTAAATAGCGTTCCGGAGAAGCCGATAGTACATATTTATCATCTATTTTTAAAAAGGAGGCAAAAGGAGGTTCAGAAATGGCATTCAACTTCACATAGGTACTTAAGGGATCTATGACAGTATTTACCACATAACATTCCTGACAAAAATTGGCCTCATAGATATCTCCCCGATGAATGTGCTCCAACATTTTTTGTACCTGCCCAAAATATTGATCTTTAAATATTCGCAGTTTAACTCGGACAGGATCCTTAGTACTGTCTTTGGAGTCGGATATAGATAGCTGTTGATCAAGGATAGTCAAGTAGTCATCATCAATTTCTTCCGCCACCATGTTCAAATAGAAAAAATCCACAGTATTTCCTTTAATGCGTATCAACTTTTTTGGTTGAAAAAAATTAAGGGAAGGGAAATGCAGTCCATCTAAGTTGTTCGATGATAGCTGCTCGATATCATTTTTTAGGTCATAGGACAAATACCCAAAAATCCAGTCTCTGGTTTCACTTTGGTATTCAGTTAAGTCGTGAAAGGCATTTAGGCTATCGGTAACAACGGCTGTCAAGGCATCCACGGCCAAAATTGAATCAAAGGAACTGTATTTGTCCTTGTGGTCATTACTATCGAGCCAAACAACTTCACGGAATTGTTGTGCCCAATGTAACAGGCAATCCTTAAATTTTGGAATATCGGAGACCGTATAAGAGATCTTTATTCGCAAGCCGTATTTAAATTTTAGACAGGAAAGCATTTAGCGCTTCCCGGTGTTGCTCACCTAAATCTGCATTGATTATACCCTTATTGGCGTCAAAATTCTCATAAAACGAAGGCAATGAAAATGTAGCGGCAATATCGGCTCCAAATCTAGGTAAGATGTTTTTTGCGTATTCCAAGGAAGAAATCCCTCCCCTTTTTCCGGGGGACGCGGACATCAACAACATCTTTTTACCTTCTAAAAACTTAATATCCAAACGGGATAACCAATCCGTCAGATTTTTAAAGTAGGCAGAAGGTCCTCCATTGTGTTCATTTACAGAAAGTATAAACCCCTCTGCTTGATGGATATCCCTGTTCAGCTCCGCCAGTGAATTGGAAAACCCTTTTTCCTTTTCGTAATCGGTACTGTACATAGGGAATGGAAAATTAGCCATGTTCAGTAATTGAATATCATGCTGGTCGATTAAGGTGTTGGTATACTTAACCAATTCAAAGTTGATGGAAGTGGAAGAATTACTACCCGCAAAAGCCACAATTTTAGACATAAATATACTGTTTTGGTTTGCACGAAAATACCTCAAAAAAGATGGTATTGCGAGTATTTTGTCTAATTTTGCGGTCGTAAAGATCCAAACCCTTTGTCTTACAAGTATATAGGGCAGTTATTTTAGTAATGAAGAACAGTACCAACAGATTATTTTTTATCGATGCCATGCGTGCCTGGGCAATCTTAATGATGTTACAGGGTCATTTCGTGGACGGGCTTTTGGACAATGCTTTTAGAGACAGTAACAACCTATGGTTTTCGGTATGGCAATATTTTAGAGGAATCACCGCGCCGGTATTCTTTACGGTTTCTGGTTTTATTTTCACCTATTTATTAATTAGGGGTGAGAAAACAGGTTTTAATAATCCAAGGGTTAAAAAAGGCATAAAAAGAGGATTACAGTTATTATTCATAGGGTATTTATTGCGAACAAACCTTTTTGGATTGCTCCAAGGAGACATATATGATTCCTTTTACTTCGTAGATGTACTCCACTGTATTGGATTGTCTATATTGGGAGTTGTCGGCATCTATCTATTTACCTACAATAAAAATAAGATTATGTTCCCGGCGCTGTTGGTGACAATAACGTGCTTACTGTTTGTCTTTGAGCCCTACTACAATCAGTGGTCATATCCTTATTTACCTCAGGCTTTAGCGAATTACCTTACCAAAGCCAATGGATCTGTTTTTACCATTTTCCCCTGGTTTGGTTATGCTAGTTTTGGAGGATTCCTCTCTGTGCTATTTACCCGATACAAATCTCTTAAAAATTTATACCCTTCTGCAATCGCCATTTCAGGATTAACGGGCTTGGGTCTTATTTTTTATTCATCCAATGGATTTATAGAATTGGCCAACCTAACGGATATTCAACTTTTTACGGAAATATATTTTAACAACTATCTCTTTATACGATTGGGCGATGTATTGGTTGTTTTCGCGATATTTATGATGTTCAGACGTTTTATGACCAACGAAACTGTTTTAAAGTTGGGCCAAAGTACGTTGTCCATTTATGTCATACATTTTATTATTTTGTACGGAAGCTTAACCGGTTTGGGAATTTATTATTTCTTAAACCATTCCCTGGCTCCTTCTGTAGTGATTCCAGGGGCAATTGCTTTTATGGTGGTTTGTAGCTATCTCTCCTTGCAGTATGAGCAAAAAAAAGAAACCATAAAACTAAATATAGCTACTTCTATTAGAGCTCTATGGATTCGAATTGAGTCCTGGCAGGTATTTAACTTAAAACTTTTTAGGATCTTCTTTCTTAGGGCAAGATTGGTGTTTCTGAAGCTCGTTAGGTTTACGAAAGGTTAATTGTCCGAAATTTCCATTACAATCCACCGTTGACAGTATTAAATAGCTGTATAATTTAAATAGCTATTTTACATAGGTCTTCACATCATATTTTTCTAGTAAGTAGCTCTATCTTGGACAATTAAATATGCAATGCCCGGTCTGCAGTGGCAGCCAATGCTGCTTCCTTAACCGCCTCCGCATAGGTTGGATGCGCATGGCTCATTCTAGCAATATCCTCCGCAGAAGCCCTGAACTCCATAGCTGTGACCGCTTCGGTGATCAAATCTGCACAACGTGCGCCAATCATATGTACCCCTAAAACCTCATCTGTTTTTTTGTCTGCCAATATTTTTACAAATCCGTCGGTATCCATACTTGCTCGTGAACGCCCCAGAGCACGCATTGGAAACTGCCCTACTTTGTATTCAATTCCAGCTTCTTTCAATTCCTCCTCTGTCTTACCTACCGCAGCAACTTCCGGCCAGGTATAGACAACACCCGGGATTAGATTGTAATTGATATGTGGTTTTTGTCCGGCCAAAATTTCGGCGACCATAGAACCTTCTTCTTCTGCCTTATGTGCCAACATGGCTCCTCTGATTACATCTCCAATGGCGTAAATATTTGAAACACTTGTTTGGAGATGTTCATTTACCTCAATCATACCCCTACTATCGACTTTTACTCCTGCTGCTTCAGTATTTAATCCATCTGTATATGGCCTTCTTCCCACTGAAACCAAACAATAATCTCCTGTAAAAGTAACTTCCTGTCCTTTTTTATCATCGGCTTTCACAATTACCTCATTTCCTTTTCGCTCAACCGACTTAACTTTGTGGGCAAGGTTAAATTTCACTTTTTGCTTTTTCATTGTCTTCATCAACTCTTTTGACAGCGCAGCATCCATTCCTGGAATAATGCGATCCATAAATTCAATGACAGTGACCTCTGAGCCCAACCTTTTGTAAACTTGACCGAGTTCCAGACCAATTACCCCGCCGCCAATGACCATCATGTGCTTCGGAATCTCTTTCAATTTCAGTGCTTCAGTAGAAGTGATCACACGATCCTTGTCCAACTTAATAAAAGGTAAGCTTGACGGCTTGGAACCTGTGGCAATGATGATATTCTTGGCTTCTATGCTTTCCGTTTTTCCGTCGTTCTTTTTAATATTGATATGGGTAGCATCCTTAAAATTGCCCAGACCTTCAAAAACATCGATCTTGTTCTTGTCCATTAAAAACTGAATCCCCTTAGTAGTTTGATCCACGACGGTTTGCTTACGGCCAATCATCTTTTCCAAGTTCACCTTTACCTCTCCCGGGATTTCAATACCATGCACCTCAAAATGCTTTATGGCATCCTCGTAATGATGGGAAGAGTCCAACAAAGCCTTTGAAGGAATACACCCTACATTAAGACAGGTACCCCCCAAAGTGGAATACTTTTCGACAATTGCAGTCTTCATGCCCAGTTGTGCACAGCGTATCGCTGCAACGTATCCCCCGGGGCCCGAGCCTATGATGGCCACATCGTATGAACCCATATTTTTCTTTTGTTTTTATTGACTAACAAAACTAGTATTAATTTTCTGGTTTTTTAAACCTGCCGTCTAGAAAGTTCCTTTATTTGGACAAGTCTACAGATTAATTGCAGTAGTATGCTTCACTTCATTGATCACGAACGAACTCTGGGTGCTTCCGATATGGTTTATGGCTGTTAACTTGGTGACCATAAAATCTCGATAAGCTTGCATATCGCTCACGTGTATTTTTAATATATAGTCATAATCACCACTGATATGGTAACACTCCGCCACTTCTTCCAGTTTTAGGATTTCCCGTTCAAATTGAATCACAAATTCCTTGATATGTTGAATCAATTTAACATGGCAAAGAACCACAAATGCCTTGTTTATTTTTTTCTTATCCACCAGAGCCACATATTTTGTGACCACCCCTGTGCGTTCCAATCGTTTTATGCGTTCATATACAGCTGTCGTCGAAAGGTTGAGTTGGTTGGCATATTCCTTGGTGGTCTTCTTACTGTCGCCCTGCAACAACGCCAATAAATTTACATCTACTTCGTCGAAATTGGTCATGATTCTTTTTCATTAAAATAGGTTAGACTCCATATTATATGGCACTATAAACTATTATTTTATAAAAATATAGATTTATTTTCTAATTTTATAATAATACATTGATAATTAAACTACCAATAATTAAGTTTACCCTATAAAAATTAAGCATCATGGACTACAAAGCATCAGACAGCATACAGGATTTGCAATATTTTGGAGAATTTGGCGGTATAAACCCCTCAGTATCCGACTCCTCAACCTATACCTTTGTTTCGGCAAAAACCATGTTCGATACCTTTGAGGGCAATACTGAAGGTTGTTATCTATACAGCAGACACTCTTCCCCTTCCAATTTATACCTGGGAGAGGCCCTTGCCGCTTTAGAAGGCACAGAAACCGCTAACGTTACCGGTAGTGGAATGGGTGCCATTACCTCGGTTATTATGCAATTGTGCGATGCTGGCGATCATATTGTAAGCAGTCGCACTATTTATGGAGGTACCTATGCCTTCATGAAAAACTTTTTGAGAAAATTCAACATCAACACTTCGTTTGTTGATATTACTAATATTGAAATTGTAGAGAAAGCGATTACACATAAAACGAAAATGATCTACTGTGAGTCTGTGAGCAATCCTTTGCTGGAAGTTGCCGATATCAAAGCGCTTTCCAAATTAGCCAAAAAACACGGAATCCCCTTGGTGGTTGACAATACTTTTTCTCCCTTATCCATTGCCTCAGCAAAATTGGGAGCTGATATTGTAATCCATAGTTTAACCAAATTCATAAATGGAAGTAGCGACTGTGTTGCAGGCGTAGTATGTGGTACCAAGGAGTTTTGTCTAAGTTTAAAAGACGTGAACAATGGTGCGGGAATGCTCTTGGGTAGTACCCTGGACAGTTTACGTGCGGCATCTATACTTAAAAATTTAAGGACTCTTCATATCAGAATTAAAAAGCACAGCGAAAATGCATTATATCTGGCGCAAAACTTTGAGAAAGATGGTTTGCGAGTGGTTTACCCAGGATTAAAATCCCATTCCGGTTATCAAGCCATGAAAAACCAAATGAACAGGGAATATGGATTTGGTGGCATCATGACCTTGGACGTAGGGAGTTTGGAAAATGCGAACGAACTTATGGAATTGATGCAGAAAAACAATCTTGGTTATTTAGCCGTTAGTCTTGGTTTCTATAAAACACTTTTCAGTGCACCGGGCACTTCAACCTCATCCGAAATACCTATGGAAGAGCAAGAAACCATGGGGTTATCGGACGGGCTCATCCGTTTTTCCATAGGACTAGACAATGATATACACAGAACTTATGGGATGATGAAGGAGTGCATGTTACAATTGGGGATCCTTAATGAAAAAACAGTCAGTGTTTAATCCATAAAAAATTACAAGGCTTGCATGGTAGTTTCCAAAACCGTAATATTACTAGCTAACTAAACTACGATTAATGCAAAGCCAAGACATTAAACCCCCAAAACCACAAGATGAACATATTGTTGAAAATGTAGAACTCAACATTTGGGAGGCTATGATCCCTGTTGTGGCACTGGTAGGGATGTTGGCCTATAACGTATATGTATTTGGTGATGATGCACTTAGTGGATCCAATCAATTTATTTTGCTATTGGGAGGTGCTGTGGCTGCCATTGTTGGGTTTTTCAACAAGGTAACCTATAAGCAAATGTTGGCCGAAGTGGCAGAAAATGTAAGGTCCACTACCGGGGCACTTCTGATACTCTTAATGGTAGGTGCCTTGGCGGGAACTTGGTTGATTAGCGGTGTTATCCCGGCAATGATCTATTATGGCTTACAAATATTAAATCCGACTATCTTTTTACCGGCCTGTGTAATAATTTGTGCCATTATTTCCATAGCAACAGGTAGCTCATGGACTACTTCCGCTACTGTTGGTATTGCTCTTATTGGTATAGGTGAAGCTTTGGACATTTCTTTGGGCATGACCGCTGGAGCCGTGCTTTCCGGAGCCTATTTTGGAGACAAACTATCGCCTTTGAGTGACACCACCAACCTAGCTCCCGCTATGGCTGGAGGGGAATTGTTTAGCCATATTAAATACATGACCATCACAACGATTCCAACTATCGTTGTGACACTTATAATCTTTATCATAATAGGCCTTAATTTAGACACAAGTGGTACTGCAGATATTAATGCGATTTTAGCTTCGGTAGATGCAGCTTTTACCATAAATGGATGGTTGTTTATTGTGCCCTTGGTGGTGATTTTACTAATCATAAAAAAAACACCCCCTTTGGTAGCCCTTTTGATAGGCACTTTACTCGGAGGTGCTTTTGCCTTGTTGTTCCAACCCAACGTAGTTGCAGATATTACTAATGCCAGTAACCTAACTTTTGAATCCGGCTATAAAGGGATACTAAAGGCCATTACCGTAAAAACAACGGTCGCCACCGACAATCCGGCACTCAACGATTTATTTTCCGCAAAGGGAATGGCTGGCATGTTAGGGACTATATGGCTCATTGTTTGCGCCATGGTCTTTGGAGGAGTTATGGATGGTATTGGAGCTCTTGCAAGAATAAGTAAGGCGCTATTGGGAATGGCAAAATCTACATTCAGTTTATTTGCCAGTACTGTGGCCAGTTGTTTAGCCTTAAATGTCACTGCTTCCGATCAATATTTGGCAATCGTTGTTCCAGGTAAAATGTTCTCTAAAACATACAGGGACAGGGGTTTAGCTCCTGAGAATTTAAGTAGAACTTTAGAGGATTCGGGTACGGTAACTTCTGTATTGGTACCTTGGAACACCTGTGGAGCATATCATAGTGGAGTTTTGGGAGTTAGCGTTTTGGATTATTTTGTGTTCGCCATTTTCAATTGGTTGAGTCCATTTATGACCCTCTTGTTCGCGGCTTTTAAAATCAAGATAAAGCAGTTGTCGGAATCAAAAGAAAGCTAAACATTTTATTTTCAAAATATCTATAAAGTACCTATCACTAAATATGTACTTATTTGGCACCTTTAATGCGAAATTATTAAAGTAAATACTTCTTTTTTTTCCTTTCCGCAGAAAATTATCGATTCTTTCCATTTCATTAAAAACCGCTATATCGGTATAAGATTTTTAGATCGTCCATAGTAGAAAAGGCTTTTTGAAGCTGTAATTTCGTTTCAAATTTTTAAAACAAAAATTATGGCTATAGTAGGAAGAAAATTTCCAAATCTAGAAGTTAATGCAATGAATGAATTGGGCGACACTTTCAAAATTAATGTATTGGAAGAGGCACAGAAAAACGGCAAAAAGGTGCTGTTGTTTTGGTACCCAAAAGATTTTACGTTCGTGTGTCCGACTGAATTACATGCTTTCCAAGCATCATTGAGTGATTTTGATCTTAGAAACACCATGGTGATAGGCGCTTCCTGTGATACCGCTGAAGTACATTTTGCCTGGTTGAGCACCTCCAAAGATAATGGTGGAATTGAAGGAATTACCTATCCCCTTTTGGCAGATAGCAATAGAAACATGGCCTCTACCCTGGATATTCTTGATATAGTAAACGAACAATACGATGAAGAAACAGGAGTATTGCTAGTTGAAGGTGATAACGTTACCTATAGGGCAACTTATTTAATCGATGAAGAAGGTACAGTGTTCCATGAGAGCATCAACCATATGCCATTGGGAAGAAATGTAAACGAATATTTACGATTGATCGATGCTTACACCCATGTTCAGGAAAAAGGTGAAGTCTGTCCTGCAAACTGGGAAGAAGGCAAAGAAGCCATTACCGCAGATAGATCAGGGGTTGCGAGTTATCTTTCCAACCACGCCAATTAACAACTGTGTAAAGCAGGAATAGGACATAATCCTCAAATTCAACAATTTAACATCGTTTAAATTTTATTATATGGTATTGGAACTAGAAAGAGACAACTTACAGGAAATTATAGATCAACATAAAAATGTGATGGTGCAATATTCCGCATCCTGGTGTGGAAACTGCCGTATAATGAAGCCGAAATTCAAAAAGGAAGCAACCGAAAATTCAGATGTTGTATTTGTCATTGCAGATGCAGAAAAGTTTCCGGAATCCAGAAAACTGGCCAATGTTGATAATTTACCTACGTTCGCATCATTTACAGATGGTGAATTTAAGAATCAGGTGCAGACCAACAAATATGATGTACTAAAACAATTAATCAGTGAAGTTACCAGTAATTAAACACCTAACCGATTTCATCGATAAAAACGATGAGGACTATGTGTTGGAAACCATAGACACCCTGGAACATCTTACCGAATTACCTTCCCTACAAGATGAAGAGTTGGATATTATCGGCGAGTTAATATCAAATATGTACGGGGCCGTGGAAGTGAATAAGTCTGTGAAGCGGGGCGTCCCCAAAAGAGAAGCTTTAAATGGATTTATGAAGCGAGTAACGGGCTCTATTGATAACTGATCCAAGAACATCACTTTATACAAAGTCCTCTAGATATCGAGAGGACTTTTTTATTTGTAAATCCTTACATATCCCGCATATATTTTTTAATTTCACAAAGAATTAAAACATATCATAATGGCAACAGTAACACTTAAAGGAAATAACATACATACCTTGGGTAACCTACCCTCCTTAGGAAATGACGCTCCAGATTTTAATCTCACAAAAGTAGATTTTTCAGCCGCTAATTTATCTGATTATAAAGGAAAAAAAGTGGTGTTGAACATATTCCCAAGTATAGATACCGGAACATGTGCTGCATCGGTTCGTCAATTTAACCAGGAAGCCGCTGAATTGGACAATACTGCCGTGCTGTGTATTTCAAAGGACCTTCCATTTGCACAAGCCCGTTTTTGCGGTGCCGAGGGCATAGATAAGGTTGAAATGCTTTCCGATTTCAGGAATGGTAATTTTGGCAAGGCATATGCATTGGAATTTACAGATGGCCCTTTACAAGGCCTACTTTCCAGAGCTGTGGTCGTCTTAAATGCAGATGGAACCGTAGCATATACGGAACAGGTTTCGGAAACCGTGGAAGAGCCTAATTATAAAGCGGCCCTAGAAGCATTAATGGATGCCTAAGGAGAACTTCCTGACTAACAGAATCAAGGGAGTAGGCTATGCTTTTCGCGGTGCCATCCTGTTGATTAGAACGGAGGGCAGCATTAAAGTCCAAATTTTTATTGCGCTGATAGTCACTGCTGCCGGATTCTATTTTGACATTACCAATATAGAATGGATTTTACAAATACTTGCCATTGCTATGGTTTTAGGTGCGGAAGGCCTGAACACAGCGGTGGAAAAATTGGCAGATTATGTACAGCCCGAATTTGATAAAAAAATTGGATTTATAAAAGATATTTCAGCGGGTGCAGTAATGTTGGTGTCCATAGCCGCTACGGTTGTTGGTCTAATCATATATTTACCGAAGTTTTTTTGAATATAAAATCCATTCGGCTTCATTTCTAAATTTGTATTTTAGTCCCCAAATAGTAACGATTTAATGGCAAAGAAGGTAAGAAAGTCAAAGCCTAAACCTACCAAAAAAGGTTTTTCTTTAAAATTGTCCAAACAGAATAAAATTATACTGGGAAGCTTATTGATGCTTTTCAGCATTGCACTTTTCTTTTCTTTTATCTCTTTTTATTTTACATGGCAGGACGATCAAAGTCTACTTACCGAATTTGCCGATCGTAATCAACTGGCTAAAAATTTACTCAATAAATTTGGGGCTAGTGTAAGCCATTTCTTTATGTACCAAGGCTTTGGGGTGGCCTCATTGATTTTTACCTTCCTCCTTTTTGCAACAGGTCTTTATCTTTTTCTCAGCCTACAAAAGAATGGTTTATTGAAGAAATGGATATGGGGTTTGGTATTTATCATTTGGATTTCATTAGCCCTAGGATTCTTTGCAGATAAAAGTCCATTATTAGGAGGTCTGGTAGGTTATGAAATGAACGATTTTCTACAGGATTATACGGGCAAAATTGGTGTGTTTTTATTGCTTTTGTTCGGCCTGGTGATTATCATGGTCCGTTTGTTCAAACTAACCCCAGATGGTCTTGCTGGTTATTTCAGTAAAAAAGGAAACGATATTGCCTCTGAATTTAAAAGTGCGCCAGATCAGGCCAATACCATACCGCTCGATGTAGAAGATGAATCCCCGATCATTATGGACACCTATACCCATAAAAAGGATATTCCTGCATTGAAAAATGACTCCGATATTGGGTTTGATGTAAATGTGGGGGATGTTGAGGAGGATATTACCATGGAAGTGGAGAAAATTACGGAGGAAAAGGAAGAAAAAAACAATATTGCTGATAAATTGGTAGAGGATTTCGGGGAATTTGATCCAACCTTGGAATTGGGAAATTATAAGTTTCCCACTATGGATCTTTTAGATCTACATGGATCCGGTGGAGGGATTACCATTAATCAGGAAGAGCTTGAAGATAACAAAAACAAGATTGTACAGACCCTTAAAAATTATAAGATTGGAATTGCCCAGATAAAGGCCACCATCGGACCTACGGTTACTTTATATGAAATTGTACCTGAGGCCGGTGTTCGTATTTCCAAAATTAAAAATCTAGAGGATGATATTGCCCTGTCGCTTGCTGCTTTAGGAATCCGTATCATAGCTCCCATTCCTGGAAAAGGTACCATTGGGATAGAAGTTCCAAACAAAAATGCAACCATTGTTTCCATGCGTTCGGTGATTGCTTCCAGTAAATTTCAAAAAGCAGAAATGCAGTTGCCCATTGCTTTTGGTAAGACCATTAGTAATGAGACCTTTGTGGTTGATTTGGCCAAAATGCCCCATTTATTAATGGCGGGTGCCACCGGACAAGGAAATCTGTTGGCCTAAATGCGGTATTGACCTCCCTACTTTATAAAAAGCATCCCGCAGAAGTGAAGTTTGTATTGGTCGATCCCAAAAAAGTAGAGCTCACACTGTACAATAAAATCGAAAGGCATTATTTGGCAAAGCTTCCCGACTCGGAAGAAGCCATTATTACCGATAATACCAAGGTCATTAATACCTTGAACTCGCTTTGTATTGAAATGGACAACAGGTACGAATTGTTAAAACTTGCTATGGTCCGCAACATAAAGGAGTATAATACCAAATTCAAATCCCGTAAATTAAATCCCAACGACGGACATAAATTTTTACCCTATATCATATTGGTAATCGATGAGTTTGCCGATCTTATTATGACGACAGGCAAGGAAGTGGAAACCCCTATTGCCAGATTGGCACAGTTGGCACGGGCCATTGGAATTCATTTAATTATTGCCACTCAGAGACCATCGGTAAATGTTATTACAGGTATTATTAAGGCCAACTTCCCGGCTAGAATGGCTTTTAGGGTAACTTCCAAAATAGATTCAAGAACCATTTTAGATGCCCAGGGTGCCGACCAACTTATAGGTCGTGGTGACATGTTGTTTACGCAAGGTAATGATGTTACCAGAGTGCAATGTGCCTTTGTAGATACTCCGGAAATAGCAAAAATAACCGAATATAGTGGTTCACAACGGGCTTATCCCGATGCCCATTTACTGCCGGAATATGTTGGAGAAGATTCTGGCACAAGTATTGATTATAATATTTCCGATAGGGATGCATTGTTTAGGGATGCTGCAGAGGTCATCGTGATTGCCCAACAAGGTTCTGCTTCATTGATACAACGTAAATTAAAGTTGGGGTATAACCGGGCAGGAAGAATTATAGACCAATTGGAGGCAGCCGGAATTGTTGGCCCTTTTGAAGGCAGTAAGGCAAGACAGGTATTGGTGTCTGACATGTATGCATTGGATCAACTATTGAATAACGAAATAAAATAATAGCATTGATAAATGAAATTTAATAACTGGGCCTCTATACGGACAGGTATATTTATGCTCTTCTTTTTAATTTGCGCTATCTTTGCACTAATTTCAAAATATTAAACTTGTGAAAAAATTATTTATAACGGCTTTGGTTCTATTTTCAACTTTATCCATGGCTCAAAACACCACCGAGGCAAAAGGCTTATTGGACGAAGTATACAACAAGGTTAAAAGTTATGATAATATCCAAGTGGACTTTAAATATACGCTGAACAACTCTGAGGCAAACATAAATCAAGAGACTCGAGGAGATGTTACCATGCAGGCTGAGAAATATCTTTTTAATTATCTGGGCTCACAGCAATTATTTGACGGCAATAAGGTATATACTATTGTACCTGAAAATGAAGAAGTAACCATAGAGGACAAATCCAATGAGGAAAACACCATAACCCCCTCCAAAATGCTTACTTTTTATAAACAAGGGCACACCTATGCATGGGATGTTCTTCAAAATGTTCAGGGAAGGAAAATACAGTATGTAAAACTCATCCCCATCGATACCCATTCAGAAATAAAATTAATTTTGTTGGGAGTGGATGTTGAAACTAAGCATATTTACAAGCTTATTGAGACTGGAAAGAACGGTACCAAAACCACTATTACTGTTAATTCTTTTAAAACCAACCAACCTTTGTCGGAAACCTTATTTACTTTTGATGAGAGCAAGTACAAAGATGAAGGATACTACATCATAAGAAGTTAGGAAGTTGAAAATTCTAGACCGATATATATTATTTAGTTTTTTATATAATTTTTTCAGTTCGTTTGTGATATTGATGTTCATCTTCATATTCCAGACGATTTGGCTCTTCATTGATGATTTGGCCGGTAAAGGTCTGGATTTGATGATTATTGGGAAGTTCCTTTTTTACCTTATGCCCAATCTCACCGAAAAGGTATTACCACTAACCGTGTTACTCTCCTCTATTTTAACCTTTGGCTCCTTTGCCGAGAATTATGAGTTTGCGGCCATGAAAGCTTCTGGGATTTCATTGCAGCGATCTATGCGCAGTCTTATTGTGTTTATTGTTTTTCTAGCTGGACTTACCTTTTTTTTTGCGGATAGTGTTATTCCGGCATCTGAACAAAAGATCTATAACCTTAAACGTAACATTGCCAAGGTAAAACCTGCTGTTGCAATTGGGGAAGGTGTTTTTAGCGATTTTGAAGGCCAGAACATGAATATAAAGGTGGACCGGAAATATGGGGAAAATGATCGGTTTTTGGAAAATGTGATCATTCATAGAAAATCAAAAACCAACATCAACAACACAGTTATTAAAGCAAAAACAGGGGAACTCATAAGTAGTGAAGAATCAAACATTCTACAATTGGTTCTTAGAGATGGCCATTATTACGAAGATTTAAAACCTAAATCGAGCAAGGATAGACAAAAACATCCGTTTGCCAAATCTAATTTTGAGATCTATACCATTAACTTAGATCTATCGGATTTGAATAATGTTGACATGGATGCTGAAAGTGATATCAGCACGGACAAGATGAAAAACATCTCACGGCTATCCAAGGACATTGACTCCCTAAATCGGGATAATATTAAAATTGTAAACTCTTTCTCTAAAAATATTTCAAACAGAATTGGAGCCTTTGTTCCTATAACCCCAAAGGATACCATCGAATCTGAGACAAAAGGAGTCACAGTTAAAGAAACTTTGGTCAAGGCTAAAACAAAGGATACAATTATCAAAAAACTTGATAATGGTGAACTGGTCGAAAATATTGTGGAACTCTATCCATCGTGGCAACAAATGCAGTTGATGAATGCTGCAAAAAATTCCACAGCCAGTATTCTGACCACTATTTCGGGCAAGAAAAAAGAATTGTCAAAAAGGTATAAAATCTATAACATGCATATTCTGTCTTTGCATAAAAAATTTGCTTTGGCATTTGCTTGTATAATCTTATTTTTTATCGGTGCCCCTTTGGGGGCCATTATTCGAAAGGGGGGACTTGGATTGCCCATGGTCATTGCCATAATTGGATTTTTAATCTATTATTTTATTGGTGTTTTTGCTGGGAATTATGCCAAGGAAGGTAACATTCACCCTATTTTCGGAGCATGGATGTCTACTATTATAATGTTACCTTTGAGCATATTTTTAACAAAAAGGGCCACTGCCGATAGAGGGTTGACCAATATGGGCAACATCATTGATTACCTAAAAGGATTAATTAAAAAAGTCCGTGAAAATCACGCAACATGATTATAGATATGGAAAATAACATCCAACTAAATACCATTGAAGAGGCCATCGATGATATCAGAAAGGGCAAGGTAGTTATTGTGGTAGATGATGAGAACCGTGAAAATGAAGGAGACTTTGTGGCCGCAGCGGAATTGGCTACGCCCGAAATGATAAATTTCATGGCATCGCATGGGAAAGGACTTATCTGTGCCCCACTTACAGAAGGGCGTTGCAGGCAATTGGGACTCCATATGATGGTGGATAATAATACAGACCCATTGGAAACTGCCTTTACCGTTTCGGTAGATTTAAAGGGCGAGGGCGTTGGCACAGGGATCTCTGCTAGTGATAGGGCAAAAACTGTACTGGCATTGACCAATCCCGACACCAAATCATTCGATTTGGCCAGACCAGGGCATATTTTTCCATTGGTTGCAAAGGAAGGTGGTGTATTACGTAGAACAGGACATACAGAGGCCGCCATAGACTTCGCCCGCTTGGCAGGATTTAAACCTGCAGGAGTAATTGTGGAGATTATGAACGATGATGGAAGCATGGCAAGATTGCCGCAGTTAATGAAAGTGGCCAAAAAATTCGACTTAAAGATTGTTTCCATTGAATCTCTGGTTGCCTATCGAATGGAGCACGACAGCCTTATTGAAAAAATGGAGGACTTTAATATTACTACCCGTTTTGGCGATTTTAGGTTAAGGGCCTATAAACAGACCACCAATAACCACGTTCATATTGCCCTGACCAAAGGGATTTGGTCCAAAAACGACAAGGTACTTACCAGAATTAATTCAACATTGATCAATAATGATATTTTGGGCACCTTGACCAATCATCCGGACAAAAAATTGCAGCAAATGTTCGATGCAATCAACAAAGAAGAAAAGGGGGCATTTGTTTTTATTAATCAAGATGCACAATCCTTCAATTTGTTGAGCAGATTGGGTGAATTAAAAGAATTACAGGCAAAAGGTATTTTTAAAGCTCCTAAAATTGATATGGATGCCCGGGATTTTGGGGTGGGTGCACAAATTTTGCACGATATCGACATCTCAAAAATTAGATTACTCACCAATTCTACCCAAACTAAACGTGTAGGTATTGTTGGATATGGTTTGGAAATTGTAGAATATGTACCCTATTGATGCAATTGGATTTTGGCCCAAGGAAATAAAAAAGTTATACTATTTGACGAATTAGCTGTGCCATGTTTTCAGCGCGTTGCTCTACTTCCTTCTTGCTCCATCCCAACTTTATAAGACAAGAAATGTTTCTCCCTATCCAATGGTCGGACTGGGAAAAATCGGCCTTGTCATAATTCGGCAATTGGTCGTATACCTTCTTGGGAAGATAGCTCAAAGTCTGCAACTCTTTTAGATGATCCCATTTTCGGTGGAAATGCCAATTATTGTCGTACCAATAAAAACAGGAATCCACCCCATTATCGGAAAGTGCTGAATTCACTTTTTTGGCCATCTCCTCGGAGGGTAAAAAGAAACTTAAAAAAGAATAGTTTTCGACCCCACCATTGGGAACGTTTCTAAATATAATTTCAGGAATGCTTTCCAGTGCCTTACGCAAAATGGTATAATTTTGCTTCTGAATGTCTAAAAAATCATCCAATCGCTTGATCTGTGCTAGTCCAACAGCAGCATTAAGTTCGGAAATCCGATAATTATACCCCATAAAAGGGTGGTTTTCTGCCCCTCTATCCTTACCTATGTGGTCATGCCCGTGATCGGAATAGTGGTCGGCATGCTTATAATAAGTTTTATTATTGGTAATAATGGCCCCACCCTCACCACAGGTAATGGTCTTTACATAATCAAAAGAAAAACAACCCAAGTCCCCATAACTACCCAAAGGTTTACCATCATAGGAACCGCCAATTGCCTGACAGGCATCTTCTACCAATAATAAGCGGTGTTTTCTACAAATAGCTTTCAAGGCCCCTAAATCTGCCATGGATCCGCACATATGAACAGGCATAATTACCTTGGTCCTTTTGGTAATTGCTTTTTCCACAGCTGCCGGATCTAGGGTTAGTGTATCGTCTACATTTACCATTATTGGAACCGCGCCAAGCGCCAAAATAGATTCAAAACTAGCTACAAAGGTAAAGGTGGGCATAATTACTTCATCCCCTACTCCAACTCCCGCGCTGGCCAAGGCAACGGTCAAGGCCGCAGTACCACTGCTCACCAGTTGTGCATAATCTACCTTCATACGCTTTGCAAGGGCCTTTTCCAATTCAACTGCCTTCCAATGCCCCTTTCGCATTCCATCAAACCCATAGCGCATTAAAACGCCAGAATCCAGTACGTCCTGTACCTGTGCTTTTTCCTTATCTCCGAAAAGTTCAAATCCTGGCATATTTGGGTGCTAGTTATAGCTGACTAAGATACTATTTATGTGTAAAATTTTTGTATTTTACGTAACAAATTTTCTATGTAATTTCGATAATACTCTCTGCTAATTTTCTTCGGACTTTTTTTAATTCTGAAAACATATCTCCCTCTGCCCTGTAGCCCACTGGCAAAACCAATGCCGAGGTGAGGCCATGCTTGTCCAATCCCAGGAGTTCATCATACGCCTTAGGTATAAACCCTTCCATAGGACAGGAATCAATTTTTTCAACGGCGCATACCGTCAGTAAATTTCCCAACGCCAAATACGCCTGATTGGTGGCCCACTTTTGGATTTCCTTAATATCCTTTGTTGAGAAATCACTCATCAAAGCTTCCTTAAAAGGATTTAAAATATCATCACTGGTACCCCTTACCTGTTTTACCTGTTCAAAGTATTTGTTTATATACTCCTCATCTATATTATTTGCTATACATATTACCAAAACATCGGAAGCCTGGGCAACTTGTTCCTGGCCAAAAGAATGTTGTACCAACTGTTGTTGCAACGCCTTGTTCCTTATCACCAACATTTTTATGGGTTGAAGACCGTAGGAAGTAGCTGTTAGATTAAAGGACTGCTTCAATTTTAGCACTTCGTTTTCCGGAAGTGTTTTTTCGGAATCGAACTTTTTAACGGCGTAACGCCATTCCAAATTTTTAACAATATCTGCCATCGCTTGTTAATTAAAAAACCATAATTTGACTGCCATTATCACGACCATAATAACCAAAAATGTTTTTATAAATCCATCTCCCTTATTTACAGACACCCTACTGGCCAACCAAGCACCCGATCCGTTGCCCAGTGCCAAGACCAGTCCAACCTTCCAAATAATCTTATCGTTAAGGGCAAACACTACCAAGGCAGAAAGGGTATATATAAAAACAACAGCCACTTTGGTTGCATTGGCCCTTACCAAGGTCATACGATTTACAAAATGTAAAAATAGTATAATAATAAAACCTAGCCCGGCATTGATAAACCCTCCATAAATACCAAAAAAGAAAAAGGCGATTATTCCGATCCAGAGATGCTTCCCTGTAACTCGTTCCTCCAATTGTTTTAGGTCAATTTTAGGCATAAAAACAATTAGTACCACTACCACAATCATAATGATGGCCAAAATTTTATTAAAGGTTTCCCCCTTTATATCCACTGCAATATGGGCACCCAAAATCGCCCCAATCAAAGCCGAAATACCCAAATAAACATTAAACGGAAAAGTGGAAACTCCCTTACTCTTAAATCCGGCAGTACCCAATGCAGTCTGTATTACAATGGCAACCCTATTGGTGCCATTGGCAACGCTGGGGGGCAATCCTAGAAAAATCAATACGGGAAGTGAAAGTAGAGACCCTCCCCCGGCAACGGTATTTATAAATCCCACCGCAAAACCTACCACTACCAGGAGTACATAATGGTACCATTCTTCCATAGGGTAAAAATAAGTCCAAAAAAGAAATAATCTGTGTTTATTGGTGAAATAAAAAACCTAAAAAGTCTTTAAAGAATAGAAAAGCTTTTTATATTTGCACCCGCGTAAAGGAGAAATGGCAGAGTGGTCGAATGCGGCAGTCTTGAAAACTGTTGAGGGTCACACCTCCGGGGGTTCGAATCCCTCTTTCTCCGCAAAAAGGAAACCAGAACGAAGTTCTGGTTTTTTGTTTTCAAGAGTGTAGAAAGTATACTTTCTTAAGCGATTGGAAATACAAAACCGTACAAACGAAGTTTGTTAAGGTGATATGCTTGCTCAGGATTACTTGTCAGGGATTCACTCGCTTCTGGCTCGTGCATCCCTCTTTCTCCGCTAGAGCAAAGCTCGATTTCTGAAAAGAAATCGGGTTTTTTCGTTTTATGGAATATCCCGAACGAAGTTTGGAGATTAAAAAATAAAATGAAAAAGAACAAGGTTGCGCAAGTAACACCGGGCTTTATTGTATGGTTTGGAGATGGTAGGGAAAACCGAATGTAATCCCTCTTTCTCCGCAAAACCAATTTGATAAGCCCTTTGCTTGAAACTTTTGATAATATAATCCTTGGATTTCAGGGTCCATTTAAGGAAAGTACTTTGCAAAGATAGCCTGTAAGCACCCTCAATAATCATATCCTCTTAGGTTGATAGTGCTAAACTTGATAGCACTAACCCGATGTAGCGCAAATTTTATCAACTCAGCAGGATTAACTATTTTTAAATAAAACTTCAAGAGGTTGAATGATTTAGAAATGAAAAAGTTACAACAAGAGGTATTCGCAAAGCTATTTATTGGGCTACTCTTTTTTACATTACTGAATTCCTCGTTGACAGCACAAGATCTTGTACCCTCTCAGGTTGCTGAAAGTAATGTGGCTTTTTACAAGCCATTACGAGAAAATATACATTTGCATTTAAACAAGACCGCCTTTTTTAAAGGGGAGCAACTTTGGTTCACAGCCTATGTATATAATCAAAATACACATCTTCCATCCACAGCTAGCACCAATTTGCACGTAGGCATCTTTGATGAAGTGGGGAAGGTAATTGAAAGGAAAATGATATATCTACAGAATGGGGTTGGATTCGGCAATTTTTCGATAGATTCAAGTTATGCCAATTCAAATTACTATATAAAATCCCATACGAACTGGATGAAAAACTTTCCGACGCTAAAACCCTTTATCCAGGAATTTACCGTGCATAATAAGATAGCAATTTCAACTATGGACAAGGAACCCTCGCAAAACCTGTCTATTTCAATATATCCTGAAGGTGGAAAATTGGTCAGTAATGTAAATAATACCATTGGATTCCATGTTACATCTCCTTCAGGGAATGGTATTGAAATGGGAAATATAGCCCTGGTAGATGATTTTGGTACAATTATCATGGCCAATTTAGTGACCAATAGTCATGGCATGGGAAAAGTTACTTTTCTATTGGACGGGGAAAGAACATACTCCCTGAACTTAAAATTGAAAAATGAAGCAATTATTGCCCAGACGTTGCCCGAAGTGGAGCAGCAGGGTGTAGTACTAAATATTAGCGCGATAGATCCAGAAAAAATTCATGTAACACTTTTGACCAATCGTCAAACCCATGATAAGGTCTATCAAAAACCGTTTTATTTGGCAGTACACAAGAATGGGGAAATTTTCATAGAGGAATTTTTTATAGAATCAGAAACAACTAGCTTTAGTTTGGAAAAAGCTCAGTTACCCTTTGGGGTAAATTCCATTACCGTTTTCGATCATTCATATAATCCAGTAGTCAGACGTTTGTTCTTTAATGAATATGGAGCAGATAAGGTTGGTAGGGATGTAAGTTTAGAGTATGAATTGAATGCTTCAAAAGATTCACTCCTGATAGATATTAGTGCTGAATATACTTTTGAGGGAAGCATGTCATTAAGCATCTCTGCGCTCCCCATTGGATCTTCCTCCTATACCCCAAATAATTCATTACTATCATCATTTCTACTGACACCTTACATTGGCTTTCGGGTGGAACAAGCCCGGGATTATTTTAAGGACTGGAATCGGACTAACATGTTTGACTTGGATATTTTATTGCTTATACAGGGATGGGGAACCAATAATTGGGTCCATATTTTTGAGGGTAATTCAAATGCGGAATATACTTTTGAGTCTGGGATGAACATCCTTGGAAGAATATTGGATGCAGATTTGGAAAAGGAAAATCAGGTATGGGGTTACAACGATGGCTTGACCACCGCTTTTCTTACAGACATTGAACGCGATAAAACCTTTAACAGCAATGTAATTTTATTTGAAGGTGATTCCATGAAAATTTCAGTCCTTGACACCAAGGGTAAACTAAGAAAACCCAAGGCTGAAATTGAATTTGAAAGCCTGTCGGATATAACTATAAATGAAAATAATGACTTTATTGCTTTTAGAAAAAATTCCCC
>CAXMOE010000001.1:28204-44017 GCA_964194835.1 uncultured Flavobacteriaceae bacterium
AAAAACAGCTGGTGACATACCCTTTATCTCAGGGAATGAATTGCCTATTACGAAAAAAACCATCGTCTTGGATGAAGTGACAGTTACAGAGCGATTAGAACCTCCCAGAGATATCCCTATCAATTCCGCTATAGTTACCGGAAAGAGAATAACGGATGACGACATTAAGAGAAGGGCAACAGTCATCAACTACCTCAGGAGATTAGGCTATAAGATTGTAATACGAGGTGGTAATGTGACGGTACTGTCCAAAACAGCGCCTCCTGGAAAAAAAAGACTTCACGTTCCAATTCCTGTGATTATTGGAGGGATCCTAAGTGATGGCAGCGAATTATTAACGATGCCTTTGAGTAGGGTTCAATCTATCTTTTATGATTTTATGGGGCATCAGTTTATTTCCATTGTTCCAAGACCAGGTCATCATATCCTTGAAAAAAAGAAGCGTTATATTTCATTTCTTGTTAAAAATGGTTTTACCAGACCACAGGAGTATTATAATCCAGGATACAACAGTTTTGAAAGTGATGAATTCATAAATTACGGAGTCTTGAATTGGTTACCCAAGGTAATTTTGAATAATAATAGTCCTACCACCGTAAAAATTCCCTTGATGAATCAAAAAAGCATCCTGCTCTATATTGAGGGAATGGGTTCAAATGGCACTTTAGTATCAACTTTTAAAAGAATTGATGTTCTATACGATTGATACACCCTTCAATTTTTGACCAGTCCAGCTTCTCTAAAATTACTAATTTGTTTTGTTTATCGCCTTTAAATAAAAACAACAAAAACTTTACTTTGTTAATCAACAAAGCATAAAGTTATTTAGAAGCCCTTGTAACAATTAGACATCGAAAGTTGTATACCCTCTTTCTCCGCAAAAAGGAACCCACAACGAAAGTTGTGGGTTTTAAGAGTGACTTTATTACTGTTGCGAACTTAAATCCCCAATATTAACGGAGCTACCCATTGGCATTATCAAAAAATAAAGCATTACAACTACCGTAACTATTGCGGTTGTAATAAATGCTATTGTAGCACCAAACTGAAACCAAATAAGCCCAGTCAGGGAACTTGCCAACATCGTGCAAATACTTTGAAATCCCGAGTATGTCCCGATTGCTGTTGC
Organism: uncultured Flavobacteriaceae bacterium; assembly: GCA_964194835.1. GTDB lineage: Bacteria > Bacteroidota > Bacteroidia > Flavobacteriales > Flavobacteriaceae > CAXMOE01. The sequence goes on from CAXMOE010000001.1 coordinate 29,334, forward strand.
GGTATCTTTTTTGTCAGTGATGTTTGAAATCCATGATTTGGAAATTCCTTCGGTTGCCGATGCATAAACTCCATAAAGAAAGAAAAGGCCAAAGAAGATGTATAGATTTGTATTGACAGACATTCCAAAATATACTGTTGCAAATATCGAAAGCCCTACAATAAAAATTGTTTTCAACCCTATTTTATCTGCAATGATACCAACGGGAAAAGCGAACAGAGCATAAATAAGATTGTAAAATATGTACACTCCGACCACCATTGTATCGTCCAGTCCCGATTGTTTTGCCTTTAATAATAAAAATACGTCCGAACTATTGAATAAAGCAAAAACAAGAAGTCCGATTACAACCTTACGGTATTCTACGGGACTTTCTCCCCAATATTTTAAGAATGAAAAAAAATGATAAGAAACCTTGGTTTTAGGTTCTTTGGTTCTTTTGTCTTTTAAATAAAAGGTGGCAATAATCGCTAAAAGACCAGGTATAAATGCAATCAGGAAAAGGGTTTTATAGTCCTGCGGATAATAATATAGATAACCCAATGCCAAAGAAGGTCCCAAAACGGCTCCAAACGTATCCATGGAGCGATGAAAGCCAAAAATTCTTCCCTTTGTTTTGGATGTTGCCTCATCTGACAGAATTGCGTCCCTGGCCCCTGTTCGTATTCCTTTGCCAAACCGATCCATGGTCCTTGCAAAGAATATCCAAATAGGGTAAATAAAAACCACCATCATTGGTTTTGATATTGCACTAAATGCATAGCCCAATTGTACAAATGGCACCCGCCTGCCCGAAGTATCTGAAAGTTTACCAAAATAACCTTTGCTTATACCTGCAGTGGCTTCTGCTACACCTTCAAGAATTCCGATAAGCACAACGGAAAAACCGATCGACTTTAAGTAAATGGGTAATATTGGGTACAGCATTTCACTTGCCGTATCGGTTAGCAAACTAACCGCCGATAAAATCCATACTGTCCGGGTAATATGTTTCAAAATTAATCGATGTTATTTCTTTGAGGCCATTTCAAACATCAAGGTCACAAATTCTGCCACACAGGCTGGTTTATGAATCCCTTCTATTTCCATAGTACAATTCCAAGTGATTTTTAATCCATTATCCCCGTAATCTTCAATTTTGGCAATCTTGCCAGCCAAACGTAGTTTACTATTGACAATTACTGGATGTGGGAAGCGGACCTTGTTCAATCCATAATTCACTCCCATTTGTACACTTTGTACTTCCATTACTTCCCCCAGCGTTTTGGATAAGAGCGAAACCGACAAAAATCCATGTGCAACTGGAGCCTTAAAAGGAGAATGTTTTTTCGCTTTCTCCACATCAACATGGATCCACTGAAAATCATGTGTGGCATCGGCAAAGGCGTTGATCATTTTTTGTGTTACAGTGATCCACTCGCCTACAGGCAATGCGTTCCCTTCTTGCTGACGGAATTCCTCAAAATTTTTACAAATCAACTTCTTCATTGGCTTATCTTGAAATTCCCCCATCGATTGTTAAACATATCCCTGAAACGTATTGCGCCTCATCCGATGCCAGATATAGATAACCGTAAGCAATATCAATGGGTAATGCTGCCTTTCGGAGTGGAATTTGTTTCTTTATATTTTCCATATGTTCCGTTGGGATTTTTTCGACCATTTCGGTAAGGGTAAACCCTGGTGCAATGGCATTTGCCGTAATCCCATATTTGCCGAGTTCCAAAGTCCAGGTCTTGGACATGGCAATTACACCGGCCTTGGTTGCGGAGTAATTGGTCTGGCCAAAATTACCCCGTAACCCTACATTGGAGGCGGCCGTTACAATACGACCATATCCGGCCTCTTTCATATATGGAACCACAGCCTGGGTGCATAAAAATACCCCCTTTAAATTCACATCAATTACCGAATCCCATTCGTCCTCACTCATTTTTTGAAGCGTTTTATCGCGGGTAATGCCTGCATTATTGATAAGAATATCGATTTTCCCATATCTGGAATGAATATCGGCTATAGACGCATGAACAGCCTCTTTATTGGTTACGGAAATTTTACAAAATTCCGCTTTACCACCATCTGCATTAATCCCCTTTGCGGTTGTGGCACCCTCATCCAATAAGTCCCAAATGATTACAACTGCGCCTTCTTTAGCAAACAACTCTGAAATGGCTTTACCAATACCACGGGCCCCACCAGTTACAACGGCGACTTTATTCTTTAATCTCATGCTTGCTTGTTTTTATGTTCTAATTAATCGACAGATGGGAAATAAATAACCAAAAATTTATTGGCTAATCTTCGATAACTTTTAATACCAGTTTTCCCATTTTATCTCCAGTGAACAAACGTTTAAAGGTTTCAGGAAAATTCTCGATACCTTCATAGACGTCTTCCTTACTTTTTATCTTGCCTTGCATCATCCATAATCCCATTTCCTGAGCCGCTTTTCCATAGTCCTTTGCATAATCGAATACGATTATGCCTTGCATACTGGCCCTATTTACCAATAACGATAAGTAATTACTTGGCCCCTTAACAGCAGTGGTATTGTTATACTGGGAAATTGCCCCACAAATAATGACGCGGGCTTTCATTCGAAGTAGTGTTAAGGCTGCATCAAGAATTTCTCCGCCCACATTATCAAAATATACATCAATTCCCTTAGGACATTCTCTTTTTAAGGCAGCGCTAAGGTCTTCTGATTTGTAATCAATGGCCCCATCAAATCCAAGTTCATCAACGATATAATCACATTTTGCTTTACCGCCTGCAATTCCAATTACGGTACATCCTTTTATCTTGGCAATCTGACCTACAATACTTCCAACAGCACCTGCAGCACCAGATACCAAAACAATATCCCCTTCTTTAATCTTTGCTTCTTGGAGTATTCCGAAATAGGCCGTCATACCGGGCATACCCAAAGTCCCGATATAGGTTGGTAAGGGAGCAAGGTTAGGGTCTATCTGGTACCAGTTATCACCTTTGGTCACGGCATATTGCTGTACACCGCCCCATCCTGAAACGAAGTCCCCCTCCTTGAATTTTGGATGGTTGTTGGACTTAATTACCTTGCCCACTGATCCGGCACGCATCACTTCACCTATTTGTACCGGCTCAATATAGGACTTCCTGTCATTCATCCAACCCCGCATTGCCGGATCAAGGGATATATAATGCTGTTGAACCAACACTTCTCCATCGCCTGGTTCGGGAATAGGGTTTGATTCTAAATCCCAAGTGGTTTCATCGGGCATACCGATAGGGCGTTTTTTTAAAATTAATTGTTTGTTCATAGGATCTATAGTTTAATTATTTTTTTTGAAGCCTCTCTACAAATATCTTCATTTTTGCCCTAATAGTTGGATCCCACCAAATCTGAATAGCTTCTTCCAAATCTTTAAAGCCATCAGTTTCAATTCGTTCCAACCACGTTTTGCGCAATTTTTGTTTTGTGTTCCTAAAAATGGCTTCGTCTGCCATCAAATATTGCTTCATTTTTTCCTCGGCTATGGGGATTACCTCATCCAAAGATGCCACTTGATTTACTAGACCACATTCTATAGCTTCCCTTACGGATAACAATTTACCATCCAATACATACTCATGTGCACGCCCATTGCCAATCCAAAATGCATATGCATTGACTAGATTACTTGATATTTGAATATTGACAGCAACTTCGTTCAGGCCGATTGTATATTTTTCACCCTCAGCCATAATTCTATAATCGGCTGTAATCGCTAACACACATCCCCCAGCGGGAGCGTATCCTGTAATGGCACATACCAAAGGTTTTGGAAAAGTTGCCAGTTGAACATGGAGGGTGCCGAAATCCGTAAAAAATGATTCAATTTGTTCTTTGTTATATCCGTATAACTCGATTACATCAAGGCCAGCAGAGAAAAAATTGGGTATGCCACTCAAAACCACACCTTTTACAGTATCATCATTCAATAAATCGGTAAAAACAGATTGAATTTCATTTACCATTTGATGGTTTATCGCATTTACCTTTCCACGTTGAAGCTGTACAATGACATAGTGTTCCTTTCTTGTAATAAGTAGTGTTTCCATAGTTAATTAGAGCGATGTTCCGCCATCTAAGATTATTGTTTGCCCAGTAATATATTTTGTGTTGTCAGAAGCTAACCAGACAATTGCTTCTGCAACTTCATTGGCTTTTCCAAAGCGCTTCATTGGGATTGCTCTTTTTAGCATCTCCTCCATATCAGCTCTTTCGGCCAATAATTTATCCAATAAGGGTGATTCCGTATACCCCGGACAGATTGCATTAATTCGAATGTTTTTGTTGGCATATTCCAAGGCGGCCGATTTGGTCATGCCAACCACAGCAAATTTACTGGCACTATAGGCCAGGTTGTGTAAAGAAGCCTTTAGGCCAGCTAACGAGGCAACATTTACTATATTTCCATGCCCTTGATCTAACATCTGTTGTAAGGCTAATTTCATACCATAAAATACTCCAGTCTGGTTTACAGCAATAATATTATCCCAATCTTCCAGGGTATGGTCGGCTGTTTTTAATAAATGTTTTGGCCCTATTCCCGCATTGTTCACCATAACATCCACTCGTCCAAATTGTTGAACAGTTTCCTTGATCAACTGTTCCACTTCCGCATATATAGCCACATTGGCCGTAATTACAACTGCCTTGCCCCCACTGTCCTTAATTTCTTGGGCAACCTTCTGTGCTGCTTTACTATTCATGTCCGAGATGATTACTTGGGCTTTATGGTAGGCAAAGTGTTTTGCTGTTGCAGCCCCTATCCCAGAACCTGCACCGGTTACTATCACTATCTTATTTTTTACTTCCATATATAAAACTGTTTAAGACACATGCTCAATCAATGGTTTTGGTTTGAATAGATTGCAGAGCCAGATTACAGCAGAGCTCTGCTGCTTTGTCCAAGTTGGCAAAACGCGGATCGGTCGTAAGGCCGAGTTTATATCGGTAAAAGATTTGTTCGGCTATAACTGCAATCTTAAAAAGTCCATACACATAGTAAAAAACCAAATTATCTACCTGCTTTCCACTCTTTTTGACATACATATCAACAATTTCACTACGACTGGGATTCCCTTCAAATATTGTTGGGGATGGAATTCCTTGTTTTACAAAATCGTGGTCGCTCCGCATGGTCCAATACCCCAGCGAGGTACCCAAATCCATAAGTGGGTCCCCAAGAGTTGCCATTTCCCAATCGAGAACAGCAATTATCTCCTTCCAACTGTTGTCTAAAAAAACGACATTGTCATATTTGTAATCGTTATGTATTAAACTATGCTGATATTGCTTGGGTTGATTGTCCTGCATCCACCTCATCACTTTTACAGCGGAGGGTACCGGGTCTGTAGCTACTTTTAAATACTGTTTTCCCCAATTGGTGACCTGTCGTTCCACATATCCTTCCGGGTTTCCCAGTTCAGATAAGCCTGCTACTTTGTAATCTACTTGATGTAGTTCAACAAAGGTAGTTAACCAAGAATCTGCTATCGTCTTAAATTCTGAAGCAGGAACCACTAAATTCTTGGTGTGCCCATAGCTTAAAATTATGCCATTGACCCGTTCCATAATATAAAAAGAGCTACCAATAATCTCCTTATCTTCTGAATAGGCGTACATTATCGGAACTTTATTAAAAACATCTTTCAATGCCTTCTGCACCTTAAATTCCCGCCCCATGTCATGCCCACGCTTTATTGCCCCAAAGGGAGGCCGTCGAAGCACATATTCCCTGTCTTCGATTTTTAACAAATAGGTTAGGTTGGAATATCCGTGGGTAAATTGTTGTACCTCAAGCTCACTATCCAAAAACCCGATTAGCTGTTGTTCTAATAGAAATCGTTTAAGATTGAAAATATCCAGCTCTTCCCCTTTTCTTACTTGTTGGTTATTTGGATCGGGCATTTATTTATTGTCGTTTTTCATTCCTGTTCTTAATCATGGTTGTGGATTTTATGTGTTGGTATATTTAGATATTACACTCTTTCCCAACTGGTACATATGAACTTCATCCGGGCCATCTGCAAGACGAAGTATCCTGGCGGTCGCATAATAATGGGCCAATGGGGTACCTGCACTAACACCTTTACCACCATGTATCTGTATGGCACGATCAATAACGTTTAGAGCCATGGTGGGGGCCACTATCTTTATCATCGCAATTAGATCTTTAGCCTCCTTATTCCCTGCTCTATCCATTTTATCGGCTGCCGAAAGGGTAAGTAACCGTGCTTGCTCAACTTCACATTTAGAACGTGCTACTTCCTGCCGAATACTACTAAAATCTTTAAAGGTCTTTCCAAAAGCAGTACGTTCAGTAACTCTTTTACACATAAGCTCCAAGGAACGCTGTGCCATACCAGTAAGACGCATGCAATGATGGATGCGACCAGGGCCCAAACGCCCTTGGGCTATTTCAAAACCCCTACCCTCACCTAGGATTAGATTTTCTTTGGGAACCCGTACATTGTCCAAAACAATTTCCGCATGTCCTTCCGGTGAATCGTAATATCCAAAAACAGACAAGGGTTCAATAATCTGTAATCCAGGGATGTCCATAGGAACCAAAATCATACTTTGTTGTTGATGTCTTGCAGCTTCAGGGTCTGTTTTACCCATAACTATTGCTACCTTGCATTTAGGATTCATCCCGCCGGAAGACCACCATTTGCGACCATTGATGACATATTCATCCCCGTCCATTACTATAGATGTCTCAATGTTTGTAGCATCTGAAGAAGCTACCTCCGGTTCGGTCATTAAGAATGCAGATCGAATTTCACCATTCATCAACGGATCCAACCATTTCCGTTTTTGCTGATCATTTCCGTATTTGGCCAATACTTCCATATTTCCTGTATCCGGAGCACTGCAATTAAATACCTCAGAAGACCAAATGATACGGCCCATAATTTCCGCCAAGGGCGCATATTCAAGATTGGTCAAGCCTGGACTTAAATGTCCATAATCCTTGGGAAGAAATAAGTTCCACAAGCCAGCCTCTTTTGCCTTTGTCTTTAACAACTCCATTCCAGGCCATGGTTTCCAACGATTTTCCGGGTTACTATTAAAGGCATCTACTTCTTTTTCAATCGGTATAATATGTTCTTCTACAAAATCCGTTAGCTTTTGCTGTAGTTCTTTTGATCTAGTGGTATATTCAAAGTTCATATCGCTATCCTACTTTTTAAAAATTTCATAATTCTGGCAATCCAGATGGCAATGATTGGATTTAGCAATGAAAATGATAATATCTAACCAGCAATCATATATCCGCCATCCGCGGTGTAAACCCCACCGGTCATGTAAGCACCTGCATTAGAAGCCAATAAACAAACAATACCTTGCATTTCCTCAGGCATTCCCATTCTACTTGTAGGCAAGGCTTTTTCCACCTTTTGCAGTAATTGTTCGTTTTGCCACAAAGCCGCACTAAACTTGGTTTTTATGAGGCCTGGACATATGGCATTTGCACGGATACCATATTTGCCCCATTCTTTTGCCTGATTTTTAGTGAGCATCAGTAAGGCCGCCTTACTTGTACTGTACAAACCAAGTCCCATTCCAGGCGTTAATCCTTCGACAGAAGCAATATTAATTATACTTCCCCCACCTGCTTTTTGCATGTAGGGCAACACCAAATTTGAAAGCATCCAGGGCGCTTTTACGTTTACATCCATGATTTTATCAAAAATGCCCTCTTCTGCATTTTCAAGAGGCCCAAATATGGGATTAATGGCCGCGTTATTCACTAAAATATCGATTCCTCCCACCTTGGAATGGGTTTGATCGACTAAATTTTTTCGTTGACCTTCGTCACCGATATGACATGCTATGGCAACTGCGTTTAATCCATCCGCTATAAATTCTTCTACCACTGTATCACAGGTTTTCTGATCACGGCTACTAATTACCACTGCTGCCCCGTTCTCAGCCAAACCTCTGGCAATTGCTTTTCCGATTCCTTTACTCGATCCGGTAATAATTGCTACTTTCCCTGATAAGTCGAACTGTTTTTTAATGTTGGTCATTGAATTGATTGAAATTCTATATGTTGCTAATTAATTAAAATATTTCTTTGTCGGTCTTTACCGTTAACACATCTTTATTCATTAATGAATCGGCTAAACCTAAAGTCTTTGGAAGCTCATACTTAAAGTAAAACTTCATGGTGTGAATTTTACTTTCATGAAATTCAGGTTTATGGTGTTTATCCCCATTCACCAAACTTTGTTTGGAATTTAATGCCATTTCCAACCATAACCAACTTACTACCACAATGCTGAAAAATTCCATAAAAAGATTCGCATCGGCCAAGTAGCGTTCGTAATCTCCTTTTTTTGCAAAAGGCATCAAGAAATGTAACACCTCTTGAGTAAGTTTTAGTTTGCTCTGCAACCTAGATCCATAAGGTTTAAGTTCATCATATTGGGAAGCAGCTGTAATTGTATTCATTATTTCACTGGAAAGCAGTTCCAATGCCAATCCATTTTCCATAGGTACTTTTCTACCCAAAAGATCCTGGGATTGAATACCTGTGGTACCTTCGTAAATGGCGGAAATACGTATGTCCCTGTAATATTGTTGTAGTATAAAGTCCATACAGAAACCGTAGCCACCCAAAACCTGTAAACCATTGTCAACCGCCTCAGCTCCTGCTTCAGACGGATAGGTTTTAACAATTGGAATTATCATTTCCAAAAGCAAACCGTATTTCTTCTTTTCTGCCTCATCCTTTGTAGACCTTGCTATATCATGATATTTTGCCGCCAATAAAATAAGACTTAATGAACTTTCTACAATTGACTTTTGCAAGAGGAGCATTCGGCGTACATCGGGATGCTCAATAATTAGGCTTTGGTCTTGATCGGGATTCTTTTTACCTGTGCTTGTTAGTTTACGACCTTGCGGGCGCTCGTTGGCATACTGCAATGATGCTTGGTATGCAGCCATGGCTATAGCTGCAGCACCACGTCCAACACTAATTCTTGCGCCGTTCATCATCATAAACATATACTTTAAACCAAGGTTTGGTTCCCCAACCAACCAGCCCCTGCAATCACCACTGTCCCCAAAACCCAAATGGGTCGTACAATATCCACGTTGACCCATTTTTTGAAAATCAGCCACAGTGATTACATCGTTTGACGTTAAACTATCATCTGAACTTGGCCTGTTCTTGGGCACTACAAATAATGAAATTCCCTTGGTGCCAGATGGTGCACCTTCAATTCGTGCCAATACCAAATGAACTATGTTTTCCGCAAATTGGTGGTCACCCCCAGATATAAATATCTTTTGTCCACTTATACTATAATACCCTTCTTCCGTACCGATGGCTTTTGTGGTTATATCCGATAACGAGCTTCCTGCCTGCGGTTCGGTAAGGCACATGGTCCCTCCCCATCTACCAGATAGCATTTTTTCAATATAAGTTTCCTTAATCGCATCACTTGCAAAATGTACGATCAATTCTGCCGCTCCCTGAGTTAAACCTGCATAACCAGGCAAGTGATTATTTGCTGCGTCCTGAATATAGTAAGAGGCCGTATGTACCATAAAAGGAATCTGCAATCCACCGTCTTCATAATCAAACGGACCTGCAATTAAACCCATTTCGCCCCCTTTTTTCATCATTGTATCTACCTGCTCATGAACTATCACAGTTCCGTCCTTATGATAAGCAGGGGTATCATCCATTTCCTTGAAATAAGGGAACAATTCGCGATCGGAAAATTCCTTGACCGAATCCAGAAACATATTTAACGACTCTTTGTCATGGTCGCTAAAACGATCAAGAGTAATGACATTTTCTAAGTCATGAACCTCATATAGCAAGTACTTTAAGGTCTCCATGTCCACATACTCGTTTGCCATATTTGAATTTTTTCTTGATTAATAATAATCTCACAATAAAGAAAAGGATTATTTGCCGAATTCTTATTACACCTGTTAAATAAATATAGGCACACCGGACACCATATAGTTATCTTCACTTTTAAAACTAACGAACAAACAATGTTGTGGACCTAAGTTTTAATAAAAGTATACAGGTGACCGAAGAACAGTGAACGTTAATGAAGATTTATATATAGGTGTTGCTTTATTTTTTCTTCACCCTTATTAATCCTTCCTGAGCCACGGACGCTACCAAAACACCGTCATTGCTAAATATGCTACCTCTTGAAAAACCTCTTGAATTGGACGCACTGGGACTATCCATTGCATAGAGCAACCATTCTTGTATTTCAAACTCGCGGTGAAACCAAAGGGCATGATCCAAACTTGCATAGAATGCTGTGTTCTTGTTTAATAGTTCCCGATGTGGTAAAGATGCAGTGGATAACAAATTATAATCAGAAGCATAAGCCAACAACTGATGCTGCATTGGCAAATCTATTGTTGCTTTATCTGAAGTGCGCATCCAAATATGGCTAAAAGGCGGCCCGTTCTTGGCAAGTTGAGAAGTGATTTTCTCAATGGGCTTAAACTCAAATACCTGCGGATGCGTATATTTTATTCGTTTATACGCTTCAGGGGAGCTATCTTTTATTTCTTCAATTTGTTCAAGACTGGTGGATAGTTTTTCGGGTGGAAGCAAGTTCGGCATCGTAATTTGATGATCTACACCATCTTGTTTTAACTGAAATGATGCTGCCATATTAAAAATAGCCTTACCGTTTTGAAAAGCGACCACACGTCTCGTGGTAAAGCTACCACCATTACGGATCAAATCAACTTCATACCTAATTGGGACATTGATATTTCCGCCTAAAATAAAGTACCCATGCATAGAATGCGCAATCCTGTCTTTGGGAACGGTTTGATAAGCAGCATGTAAAGATTGTCCCAAAACTTGACCCCCAAAAACCCGCCCCCAAGGAGCAAGATAATTTTGACCAATAAAGGTATGATCATCCAATTGTTCCAGTGTAAGTAAGTCAATAAGCTCCTCTAAAGTTTGCATAGGTTCATTTAAAATTAATTAAAGCTAAAATATTGGTTATTGTGCATATTATACCTTTTAAGTTCAATTATTTAAGCTTGCCATACCGCCCCCTAACCTTAATTTATCTCAAGTCATATTTCACAGTGAAAATAAAGTTAATATTAAAACCATTCTCTTTCTTTTTGCTATTTTTGGGAGATTTTGAAATTAATCTCCAAGAACAATGAAGAAATTCCTTTATATCACCATTGGGTTGGCCATTGCCTGCAACACCTCACAAAAAACGGTTGCAGAGCTTACCCAAATAAATAGCGAAGAGCCCTTGGCAACCCCCTATGCTTCTACCATTACCCAGGCAGAATTAAAGGAACATCTGTATACCTATGCCTCGGACGAATTTGAAGGAAGAGAAACCGGACAACCCGGACAAAAAAAAGCGGTTGAGTACCTAAAAAATGCTTACATAGATTTAGGAATTCCTGCTGCCAAAGAAAATGGGGAGTATTTTCAAAACGTTCCTTTGGAAATGAATAGACTTCCATTAGGATCCATTTCCGTAAATGGCAAGGAGCATGGTATTGGGGACGATTTTCTGACCTTTTCCACTGCCAGCGGAACCTTTGACAACATTGTGTATGCCGGCCATGGAATAGAAAACGGCGATTACTCAGATTATAAAGGAATAAATGTAGAGGGCAAATTGGTACTGGTAAAAGCTGGTGAACCAATGAATGAAGATGGCTCATATGTTATATCAGGAACCACTGAAAAATCTGTTTGGAGCAATATGTCGGAATCGTTGGAAAAACGTATGAATCTTGCTGCATCTAAGGGCGCAAAGGGGGTGTTATACTATGACGAAGCTAATTTTAGTCGTTTTAAAACACGTTTCAATTACATGAAAAGGAACGATAAGGGTAAAATGGGTCTAAGGGATACCAGTACGGATGGTTTTGTGAGTTTATTTATTAATGGGAGCATGGCAAAAAACTTGTTTTCAAATATAGATATGGATCGAACGCCCAAAATACTTCCTATAGCCATAGCTCTAAATATTGAAAGTCCGAATAACGACCTTCAATCCGAAAACGTAATTGCTATTATAAAAGGTTCCGAAAAACCTGATGAATATGTAATAATCTCATCACATTTGGACCATATTGGGGTTTCCAAAAATGGGGATATCAATAATGGAGCCGATGATGATGGCTCTGGTTCAGTGGCACTATTGGAAATCGCTGAGGCCTTTAAGCTTGCGGCCGATGTGGGTAAAGGGCCAAAAAGGTCTGTTGTGTTTCTGCATGTGACTGGTGAAGAAAAAGGATTGTTGGGATCACAATACTATACCGACGTAGAGCCCATTTTTCCCTTATCCCAAACTGTAGCAAACCTTAATATTGATATGATAGGACGTATAGACCCAAAACGCGAAGGTGGTAGAAATTATATTTATTTGATCGGTTCAGACAAATTAAGCTCTGAACTGCACCAAATTTCAGAAGAGGTAAACGATACCTACACAAATTTGGAACTAGACTACAAATACAATGATGAAGATGAGCCAAATCGCTTTTACTATCGAAGCGACCATTACAATTTCGCCAAAAACGATATCCCAATTATCTTCTATTTTAATGGCACGCACAACGACTACCATAGACCTGGAGATACTCCAGATAAAATAAATTATGACTTATTACAGAATAGGGCAAGATTAATTTTCTATACAGCATGGGAAGTAGCTAATATGGACCATAGGCTGGTTGTTGACAAAGCAACGAAATAGTTAAAAAAAAGATTTTTGAGACCTATACCTCTGCCCTATCAGGCAGCGGTTTTTTATGTCATTTCTTTTTTTGTAAATATAGTCCGCAACAATGAATACTCTTTATACAAAAAAAGTCCTGTCAATATTGACAGGACTCTGTATGGGTGGAAGACGGGATTCGAACCCGCGACCCTTGGTACCACAAACCAATGCTCTAACCAACTGAGCTACAACCACCATTTGCAAGCGGATGCAAAGGTAATTTTTTTTAACTGATCTTTCAAAATAAATTGCGTGTTATTTTGTGCCAACTTGGTATAAACAAATGGGTGCAAAATAAGAGTAATCCAACATGCAGTTTTACCATGAAATCGCTAAATCATCGGTTAAATACAGGTTAATCACGATAAAACACACAAAAATAGGCGTTTCACAACATAAATTAGTACTAGCTGCTCTTAGAAGGTATTTTTATACATTGATATTTCAAATGCTCTAATGCCACAATTTATAACCAACTTTTTGACTTTGAACCTTTACTTGAAAAAGTGTGCGTTACTATTTGTATTGCTTTTCTATTTCATGACTCCATGCCATGCCCAACAAAATTCAAGGGACAGTTTAAAAAACGAGCTTGTAAAAATAAAGGCAACCACAAACTTCAGCACCAAGGATACAGTTTATATCGACCTTCTCAATAAGCTAGGAAAGGAACTTCGATATTTTGAAACCGATGGCCTTCTTGCACTGTCACAACGAGCGTTGAAATACAGCAAAGCCGCAGGTTATAAAAATGGTGAAGGTGTGGCCCTGTTACGCTTAGGAGACTACTATTCCGATAAAGGGGCCGATTCCATTTCAATTACCCACTACAAACAAGCCCTGGCAGTTGCAAATGATATCCACGATACCGATCTAATATTGAGAGTTCGAAATAATTTGGCAGGAGAATATTCCTATAGCGGAGATTACGCCCTTGCCCTAGATGGTTATTTGGAGGGTATAGAGTTGGCAACCGAGTTCAACAACATTCATATGTTGTCTATTATGAATGAGAACATTGCTAATTTATATGCATCCCAGAAAGACTATAAACAAGCATTGGATTTTTACAAGATTGTAAAAAAGTTAAATAACAAGCTAGACATCGCTGTTAATTCCGCTGAATCTACAAGTAATATGGCTTCCATTTATGCGGATATGGGCAATTTTGACTATGCTATGTTCAATATAAACAAGAGTATAACAACCTTTGAAAAGCACAAGGTAATAGATTGGTTGGCATATTCCTATGAAGTAAAAGGGAAGATTTATTTAAACCAAAACAAGTTTAAATGGGCCCTATTTTGGTACAACCAGGCCGATTTAATGCATAAACAGTTAGAGGACGACAGGGGTAAAATTGATTTGTTCAATGGTATGGCAGAAGCCTATTTTGGTCTTGAAAAGGATAGTATATCTGAAAAATATGCCTTGGCTGCATTTGATATCTCCAACAAGATCAAATTTATGGAAGGCACTCAGAAATGTGCAAAAACGCTGTATAATATCAATAAAAACAAGCATAATTATGCCACAGCCTTGAAATATCATGAGCTATTCCAAGAATTATCGGATACCCTCTCAAGAAACGAAAACAAAAAGGGTTTAACCATGCTAAAAACCAAGATAGAGCATGAAGCCCAACGGGAATTATTGGTCGCTGAAAATAAAAAGGCGCTTGCCAAGCAGCGGAATTACGTATATGCTGCACTTGCTATTTTGATTATTTTTATAATTATTACCGTTTTGGTTAAAAGAGGTGAGAAAATTCAGAGAAACCTCAATATAGAACTCAGTCACAAGCAAAGTGCCTTGGTAAACCGGGAAACCGAACTCAAGGAAATTAATGAGGACAAAACTAAATTATTCTCCATAATCGGACATGACCTTAGGGG
>CAXMOE010000001.1:44027-62261 GCA_964194835.1 uncultured Flavobacteriaceae bacterium
CCCCATTGGAGCATTACAAGGGCTTATAAAACTTTTTAGGGATGGCCAAATAGGAAACAAGGAATTCTTGGATTTCATTCCAAAATTGGGAAGTGACATCGACCAAATCTCATTTACCTTGAACAACCTACTTTCATGGGGGCAAACACAGATGAACGGCTCCATAACAAAACCCTCCGTAGTGGCCTTGGATCATTTAGTGACGGAAAACGTTAAACTACTCTACGAGACCGCAAAGAATAAATCGATAACACTCGAAAATAAGCTTTCTGAAAATACATTGACCTGGTCAGATGGCGATCAAATTGATATTGTAATCAGAAATCTTATGAGTAATGCCCTCAAGTTTACCCCGGAAAATGGTGTAGTAACCGTTGATGCCATTGAGAAAGGTGATCATTGGGTAATAGCCGTTAGGGACACTGGGGTTGGTATGGACAAAATAACCCAAGAGAATCTATTTTCTAGTGATTCCAACGTTACAACTTATGGAACCAATAATGAAAAAGGTACAGGATTGGGGCTTACCTTATGCAAGGAAATGGTCCAAAAAAATAAGGGCAATATATGGGTAGAAAGTGTTTTACGACAAGGTTCCTGCTTTTATTTTACCGTCCCCAAGACCGACAAAAAATATCAGCAAGCAAGTTAGATCAAATTATCCAAGCTTTTCACAGCCACATACCTCTCAGTCGTGAATCCTTCTGCATGCTGTACCCCTACCAGCCTACCCATATCCCTGGCTCTGTATATAACACTATCTATAAAATTCTTACTACTTATAGGTGTTTCAGGATCCTTACTTTTGGGATCATAAAATTGCGAACTATAGGCTAAAATGGCCTCTGTCTTTTTTTCTATAAATCCTGAAACATCAACTACAAAATCGGGTTCCAAGTTTTTCCATTGTATGTAATGGTACACCTGTTTGGGACGCCAAGGATCTTGCCAGCCCTCATCACCCATGAATTTGGTATCCACCTTGATCAGTCCACTTAAATAGCATGCGTCACTTACCAATTTACTGCCTTTTGCATGATCAATATGGCGATCGTCCACAGCATTACAAAGTACAATCTCAGGTCTGTATTTGCGCACCATTTGTATTATTGCCAACTGATGTTCCTTATCATTTACAAAAAATCCATCGGCTAACTCCAAGTTTTCACGGACACTCACTCCTAGAATTTTAGATGCATGATCAGCCTCCTGATCTCTAATTTCTGCAGACCCCCGTGTTCCCAATTCACCTCGGGTTAAATCTATAATCCCAACCTTTTTCCCGTTGGAGATTTCTTTGGCAATGGTACCACCAGCTCCCAATTCGGCATCATCGGGGTGCGCCCCAAATACTAAAATATCTAATTTCATTTCGATTTCTTGATTTTAATGGGCATCGGTTATTATTGCTTTGCCCCTAACCTTATCCAAAGCCTGTTCTATATCTTCGATTAAGTCTTCTATTTCCTCTATTCCTAACGAAAAACGTATCAATTGGTCACCAATTCCTTGTTTTTTACGTTCTTCCGGACCCAAAAGGGCATGTGAGGTTTGGGAAGGTGAAAGCACCATACTTTCAACTCCCGCTAAACTCATGGAAGATTTAATCACTTGCAAAGCTTTTTGAAATTGTGAGGAATCAAATGAATTTTTCAATTCAAATGATAACATACCCCCAAATCCTCTCATCTGCGATTTGGCCAGACCATGATCTGGATGGGATTGTAATCCTGGATAATGCACGGTTTTGATATCATCATGCTGATGGAGGTATTGAGCCATTTTCATGGCATTTTCATTCTGCGCCTTCACCCTAATACCCATTGTTTTTATGCTTCGCTCCAAAAGCCAAACCGTGTAATCGCTTAAGCTTCCCCCAAAATTTTTGGCTAGACGGTATATGCGCTTCATGTATTCTTCTGTTGAAGCCACTGCTCCCGCACAGATATCTGAATGCCCTCCCATATATTTTGTGGCACTGTGAATAATTACGTCAATTCCGAAGTCGATTGGATTTTGATTGACCGGGCTGGCGAACGTATTATCGATCATGGAAATTATACCATGTTTTTTAGCAATTTGGGCCACCGCTGCCAAATCAGTTATTGTTAATAACGGGTTCGATGGAGTTTCAATATATACCACCTTGGTATTCTCCTTAATTTTAGCTTCAAAATCAGCAGGCTGCTGGCCGTCGGTAAACGAATAGGAAATCCCAAACTTTTTAAATTCCTCAGTGACCAGATTATATGTACCTCCATATAAGGTTCTTTGCATAACAATATGATCCCCTGCCTGTAAAAAGGCCATTAAGGCTGTACTAATGGCAGCCATACCGCTGCCAAATATCATAGCTGCTTCGGCATGTTCCAATGCAGCAATTTTTTTTGAAAGGGCTACTTGATTGGGAGTGTTAAAATATCTAGGGTAGCGTTTTACATCCACGTCTTCAAAAGCATATGACGTACTCATATATAAGGGCGAAACAGCTCCTTTAAATTCTTTGTCCTCCAATTCTCCGATATGGGTACATATGGTGTTGATCCCTTTCTTCTGGTGCTTCATTACATGAGTTCAATTTGAAATTTAAAAAAGATACTATATAGCGTACATGGCTACTCAAAGTTACAAAAATCGCATAAACCGAGATTTTATTTTGTAGTCTTATTTATTGGAATAGTTCACTCGGTATCGCCAATAACTAATGCCCCCTAAAACAACTACCCCAAAAAGGATGTACCAAACAAAGGTTGGAGTTATTGCAGGCGTTCCACTAGCATAACTATGCAATCCTACCAAATAAAAGTTAACTCCAAAATAGGTCATCATGATACTGCCAAAAGCAGCTACACTTAAGAAATTAAAAGCCCATTTATTTCGCATTCCCGGCACCAACCGTGTATGAATTACAAACGCATAGATCATAATTGATATCAATGCCCAAGTTTCTTTTGGATCCCAGCCCCAATAACGACCCCAGCTCTCATTGGCCCACTGTCCTCCCAAAAAGTTTCCAATGGTCAGCATGACCAGCCCAACAGTGAGGGTAAGTTCGTTAATAATGGTTAGTTCCTTTAAATTAATTTCCATCCGTGCCCTATTCTTTTTATTCGTCAAAATAATAAGCAATAAGGACACGACCCCTAATATCATTCCAACGGTCAAGGGACCATAACTGGCTACAATCACTGCTACATGGATCATGAGCCAATAACTGTCGAGTACCGGGACTAAATTGGCTACGGCAGGATCTACCCAACTTTGATGGGCGATCCAAAGCAACATCGCCGTAACGAAAGCCGTTGCAGCAATGGTCATATCGCTTTTGCGACCCAAAACCAATCCCATGGCCATAGTGGCCCAGGAAACATACAGAATACTTTCATAGGCATCACTCCAAGGGGCATGTCCTGAGATATACCATCGCATGATCAATCCTGCCGTATGGAGCATAAAAAATAGGATGATAATGACCTTGGAGGCTTTTATCCCATACAGTAATGCTTTGCGATCTTTAAATATTTGCAATACCAAAAGCAAGAACATAATAAAACCAACGAGTGCATAATATTTATAGAGCTTATTGAAAAGATCCATTTTGTTATATAATACTTCGGCATCAATTTTGTCGTTGGAAGGCAGTATTTCGCTTCCATGGTTTTCCTGATTTTGCTTAAAAGCTGCCAATAATTTATCGGACTCCGAGTAATCTCTCGTAGATATCGATTTTTCTAACGACATCAAGTAATAAGGAACTGAATTCTTTATGAAATTGGCGTAGAGGGAATCGCCTACTTGATGCCTCCCTGAACGAAATTCGACTGCCGAAATCCATTTGTTATTCTCATCGTTTAACAAGGGAAATATTTTGATGATCTCTCCACTTAGTGCCCTATTGAGCAACCCTAGTCTTAAATCGAGATCCTTAAAGTCTTGTTGAAACTTATTGGGGATATTGGTGGCATAGGCCGCTTCCAAGTAAGATGCCAACTTGTATTTTCCTTGGGAGTCAAAAAAATCGGTGGCCTTAACATATTTTTGCCCATCCGGAATTCCTATGATTCTTCGGATGCTATCATTTTTACTTTTTTTATCGATGGCAATAAACTCAGTGTTGTACCATAATGCAGGGTTCAGCATCATAGATAAAAACACCTGGTCCGCGCTTAAATCACCGTACTTCTCTTTTAGACTCAACTTACGCAATAGCTCAGAAGCGAAGGTGTTGATCGGTTTCATTCGACCACCATCATCCTGTATTACCAATTTTGCAAATTTTGCAGCGTGCTCCTTGGAAACTACTGTAGTCCGCTGAATAGAGTCTACCTGCTGCGAAGTTGGAACACTTGCATGCCCGTGATTATCTTGAGCAAGACCATTGCCCAACAAACCAAAAAACAAGATTGCGGACATGGCCGCTTTTTTTGCCTTTAACTTGTTTAAGGACTTACCCAAGTCTTTAAAACGGGTTTTGCCGAAGAACATAATTCCCAGCAGCCCTATATAAAGTAGAGAATAACCGATATAGGTAATCCAGGTCCCCCAAAAATCATGGTTAACAGAAAGAATGGTCCCTTTTTCATCCGGATCAAAGCCAGACTGGAAAAATCGATATCCCATATGATCCAATACATTATTCATGAAAATACTATAATCAAACGGGCGTTCGTCTTCCACCGTTACTTTGCTCATAAAAGAAGCGTATCCTTTTTCCGTACCCGGATATTTTTCGGCTATAAAATCATTCAACTTAATACCAAATGGCAATTCATAAACCTTGGAACCGTAACCTAAGGTAAAACCCAGTCCCCCAACCTCGAATTTATCGGAATAATTGGAATAGCCCTTACTTCCCAAAATTGATTTACGAATAGTTTCCCCATTGGAAGTAACCTCTAACACCAATGCATCCAATGAATTCCCTGCTATTTCCTCTTCGGATAAGGGAACAATTCCATAGGAGCCCCGAACAACCTTTTCGGGAATCACAAACTGCATTCCTGCTGCGTTGTATAGGGAACGCAATTGCAATGTTTGTATACTATCTTTCACCAATTGTCCCTGAAACTGGTCGGCCATACGCATAAAACTACCTTCAAAAGGAGATGTTATTTGATACGTACTATCTGTTGTAAAGATGTTAATGGCACCCTCGGTAGTATTGTTCAGTGCAAAAAGTATATTATGTATGTTGGCTATTTGGCCACTTTCCAAATAATGTTCATGTCGGCTACCATCGCCGGCTTCCACAATTTTAAGAAATTCCTTTCCCTGTGCATCAGGAATTAACCCCTTCTTTGCCCCCTTAATAAAATCCACATAAGTTACACTAAAAGGCTGCCCATCAAAATCAGATTTAAGAGGTAAGCTTGATTTTAAGGCCTCAGGAGTAACAATCAATTCGCTCTGCTGTGATTTTCTTCTCGGTTCCCCGTTTATTTCTCCGTCGGCGTAGACCGTAAGATAGGTTTTGTCGGAATAAAAAACATTTTCGGTTTTCCCTTCACGAATGGGCATTACACCTTCAAAACTAATATATCGTGTAACAAAGGCCCCTAGAATGATAAGAATCCAGGAAAGGTGCAATACAACAACCGGCCACTTTTCTTTCCGCAACAATTTATACCGGAACATATTTCCAATAAAATTAATTACAAAAAATAGCATAATTGCTTCAAACCATTTGGCATTGTAAATCCAAATTCGTGCAGTCTCAGTACTATACCAACTCTCTATAAATGTTCCAAAAGCCATTGCAGTGGCGAATAGAATAAAAAGTAAAGCCGTTAAACGGGTAGAAAAGAAAATCTTTTTAAGTGTTTGTATCATTATAGCTGAATGCTTCTCATAATCAGGTTGCAAAAATAAGGTATTTTACATAAAAAAAAGGGTATTAACATTCCGATTTTTCAAGGGTACTTATTATGTCTATTTTGCAATATTCATAATAAGGTATTTGTAAAATTTGTGATGGTCAGCTGGCTATTAATTAGTATCTTGTAATAAAAAATTAATTAAAATTCTATGAAAATGGACAGAAAAACATTTATCCAAAAATCAGCGGGTGCCATGCTTATCGCCATCCCGGCATATTCGCTCCTCAGTTGTTCCGGATCTGATGATGGCTCGGGAGGAAATCCAGATCCAGATCCAGATCCCAATCCCAATCCCCAGGCAAATTGTTTGGCCAATGGTACCGCAAGTGCCATAGCAAGTAATCATGGCCATTCACTAGTGGTAACAATGGCTGATGTACAGGCAGGAACACAAAAATCCTATTCCATTCAGGGCACATCTGCACATGATCACGATGTAACGGTAACGGAAAGTAATTTCACCTCCCTTCAGGCAAATAATTCGATTTCGGTGGCATCTACTAGTGGTGACGGTCATACCCATTCCGTCACAGTTTCCTGTGCTTAGAGCAATAATTACCTTTTATTTGTCAAAAAACAGCACAAAGTGCTGTTTTTTATAGGTACTACCTTAGCATTTATTAATGTATTTGCTAGTTGTAAATACACTCTAATATTCCCTATTTATTGTCCCACAAAATGAATTATATCGCTATTTTAGCAACATGAATACAATTGTTATTCTTGGTTTTGGCAATCTGGCCACTCAACTTTATTATTCTCTTAAAGAAGTTGAAAAAGTACAGGTTGTACAACTTTATAACAGGTCAATCCAAAAATTGGAAAAACTTAAAAATGAGGTCGAAATCACAGATAGTCTCTTAGAAATTAAAGAAGCAGATACTTATATTATTGCTTTAAGTGACGATGCAATATCATCTATATCAGAATTGCTTATAGAAAAAGATGGTTTGATTGTGCACACTTCTGGAAGTGTTGGATTACACGCCTTAGGAGCAAACAAACGACGTGGAGTTCTTTATCCTCTACAGACGTTTAGTAAAGATAGAAAAACTGATTTCAGGGCCGTTCCGATTTGCATTGAGGCGGAACGTGAAAGTGATTTGGCATTATTGCATCAATTGGCAAGCAAGATTTCGGACAGCGTTTTTGAAATCTCAACGGAGCAAAGAAAATCACTTCATTTGGCTGCGGTATTTGTAAACAATTTTACCAATCACCTATACCATATCGGAAATGAAATTTGCAAAGAGAACCAGCTTCCATTTGACATGTTAAAACCCTTGATACTGGAAACTGCCCAAAAAATAGATAGTTTGTCACCATATAACGCACAAACAGGACCTGCCAAACGCAATGATGTCGCCACCTTGGAAAAACAACTACATCAACTACAAAATAATAACCACAAGGAAATATATTCCTTACTAAGTGAATCAATTAAATCTACCTATGGAAAGAAGTTATAAGGAATATTTAAAGAACATCAACACTTTTGTATTTGACGTCGATGGTGTTTTTACCGATGGCTCCGTTTTGGTGACCACAACAGGTGAAATGTTACGAAAAATGAACGTAAAAGACGGGTACGCCCTGAAAACAGCCGTACAAAAGGGCTATAATGTTTGCATTATTTCAGGAGGCACCAATGAAGGCGTAAAAACTCGGTTAGCTGGTTTGGGGGTCACGGATATATATCTTGGGGCACACCATAAGGAGGAACCCCTAAAAGAATACCTCGATGCGTACCAAATTAAATCTGAAAACGTATTGTACATGGGAGATGACCTGCCCGATATACCTGCAATGCAATTAGTTGCCCTTCCAACCTGTCCTCAAAATGCAGTTTCCGAAGTTAAATCTATTTGCAAATACATTTCCCATATCAACGGTGGAGAAGGTTGTGTCCGTGATGTTATTGAACAAGTATTGAAAGTTCGTGGTGACTGGTATGATAATTTTAGTGCCAAAAACGATTAAGGCCAATGTTGCAGGGAAAATTGGGTGAATTTCGGATAATATTGGCTTCAGGCTCTCCTAGAAGACAACAATTTTTTAAGGAAATGGGGGTGGCCTTTGAGGTGCAATTAAACCCTGTAAAAGAAATCTATCCCGCAGATTTAAAAGGGAAAGAAATCCCTGATTTTTTGGCCAAACTTAAAGCTAAGGCATTTAAAGCACAGCTTAAGAAGAACGAAATTTTAATTACCTCGGATACCGTCGTTTGGCACAAAGATAAATCCTTGGCCAAGCCCGTAAACACAGATGAAGCCTACCAAATGCTCGAAGTATTATCCAACGATTGGCATGAGGTCATTACTTCTGTCTGTTTCACAACTATTGACCAACAAATGGTAGTAAACCACAGTACTAAGGTTAAATTCAAAGAATTGACAAGTGATGAAATATGGTTCTATATAAATAACTACAAGCCCTTTGATAAAGCCGGTGGATATGGTATTCAGGAATGGATAGGATTGATCGGGATTGAAGAAATTAGAGGGTCATATACTAATGTAGTGGGATTACCGACCCATTTAGTTTACAAAACGTTAATAGACATGGTAAGCTGATTGATTTTGGGTAATTTTGGTTAAAATCTTGTATCATGAAAAGTTTTTTTAGAATTGAATCCACTCTTTTTACACTAATTATTTTAATCTCCTCCTTAACTGCTTGCAGCGAAAAAGCAAAGGAAAACAGCAAAGAAGTAGCATTGAATGACAACGCTGGCGAAGTTGTTACTAAGTCCCCAAAAAAGAAACTTTCAGAAAAATTTAAAAAATATTGGTATGCAGGTAATGCAGAAATTACTTCCTATAGTCTGGAACAAGCCCGTTATGGAGAAATCCGCGAGGGAAAATCTGTTCTAATATATGTTACCGAACCCTTTCTTGCAGATAAACAAGTAAAAGCAGATGGAAACAATGAAGACAATATTCCAGTCTTGAAACTTAATAGTACAAAGAAATATCTTACTGGAATCTATCCCTATTCAATTATGAGCAGTACGTTTTATCCTGTCCATGACAACCAACATGCACTAAAAGTGTCTAATTCTGTACAGGAATGGTGCGGTCATGTATATGCTCAACTGAACAACCGATCAAAATTTGAAATAATGTCCCATTCCTACTTTGAATCAGAGGCCGATCAAAGTTTGCAATTGGAAAAAACAATCTTGGAAAACGAGCTATGGAACAAAATAAGGATCAATCCAAATGATTTGCCTACGGGAAATTTAAAAATTATTCCATCCTTTGAATATCTAAGACTTAGACATACGGAAACAAAATCGTACGACGCAACCGCTTCCTTAACCAATAATGGGTCATTAATATCTTATGAAATTACATATCCTGAATTGGAACGGACCCTTACCATTAATTTTACCGCGGCTTTTCCACACAGCATTGAAAGTTGGCAAGAATCATATAAAAGCGGTTTTGGACCAAATGCAAAAACATTGACTTCAAAAGCAACAAAATTAAAAAGACTAAAAACAGCTTATTGGAGGGAAAACAAAAATAGTGACCTATTTTTACGGGATAGTCTAGCATTATAAGTTATATGAAGGAATTTATTGTTAACCACCATACCGAAATACTAAGCAGTCTCATAACCTTTTTTATCATATTGGTTCTAAAATTTATTAGCGCCAAGACAATTCGTAAAATTGGTAAGATTAGTGAATTACACCAAGCTCGTACCCGTTTAGTAGTTAAGTATGTATCCTTTGGTTTGACCGTTTTGGGTACTGTAGTTCTGATTTTTATCTGGGGCGTCAACATTAAGGAACTTGCACTTGTTTTTTCCTCTGTGTTTGCCATTTTAGGTGTTGCACTTTTTGCTACTTGGTCTATCTTAAGCAATATTACTGCGGGAATCATCTTGTTTTTTTATTTTCCTTTTAAAATTGGAGATCGCATCAGAATACAGGATAAGGATTTTCTCGAGGAGGCCATCATTGAAGATATCAAAGCTTTTCATGTTCACCTTGTTACGGACGAAGGAGAATTAATTACTTATCCCAATAACCTTATGCTCCAGAAAGGGGTATCTGTCATTCGAAGAACGTCCGACTAGGACAATAATGGTTTGGAAAGCAAGAATGTGGTGTTAAAGAAGTTCTAAAAGTTATTGCTAAGGAGGTAATCTTTCTATCTTTGAGAACTAACAAATCATTGAGACTATGCGTAATATTTTGGTATTCTTCGTCGGAATACTTATAGCTTTTAACCAATCTTTTGCACAGCAGCCCAAAAAACTTTCCTCCTCAGAAATTTATAATTCGCTCCAAAAGTTAAACTTTTTAGGCACTGCCTTATATATTGCAGCACACCCAGATGATGAAAATACACGGCTTATTTCCTATCTCTCCAATGAAGTAAAGGCCAAAACGGCATACTTGTCATTGACAAGGGGAGATGGTGGACAAAATTTGATAGGTCCTGAACTTAGGGAATTACTCGGTGTTTTGCGTACACAGGAGTTATTGGCAGCCAGACGCGTTGATGGCGGCGAGCAATTCTTTAGTCGTGCCAACGATTTTGGGTATTCAAAACACCCGAATGAAACCTTAAAAATTTGGGATAAAAAAGCTGTGCTGGGTGACGTGGTTTGGATAATCCGAAACTTAAAGCCAGATGTCATTATAAACCGCTTTGATCATAAGACACCAGGTTCTACTCATGGTCATCATACCTCCTCTGCTATGTTGAGTGTGGAGGCCTTTGATTTGGTCAACGATCCAAATGCGTATCCAGACCAATTAAATACAACCGATGTTTGGCAACCCCAGCGTTTGTTCTTTAACACCTCTTGGTGGTTCTATGGCAGTCAAGAAAATTTTGAGAAGGCCGATAAGTCCAAGATGCTTAATCTGGACGTTGGAGTATTTTACCCAATGAAAGGTCTTTCAAACAATGAAATCGCATCAATGGCCAGCAACCAGCACTTATGTCAAGGTTTTGGCAGGGTAACCACCCGCGGCAGTCAAGATGAATACATTGAATTATTAAAGGGTGATATGCCCAAAGACAAGAATAATATTTTTGAAGGTGTCAATACTACATGGTCAAGGGTGAAAGGTGGAGAAGGCATCGGAAGAATATTGGAAGATGTTGAAAAGAACTTTGATTTTACAAATCCCTCCAAACACCTACCTCAACTTATAGAGGCGTATAAACTGCTTCAGGACATTTCAGATGATCATTGGAAAAAAATAAAATCCGCTGAACTCGGGGAAATTATTGTTGACGTATCCGGCTTGTATTTGGAGGCATCTGCAAAAGAATCGTTTGCAAGTCCTGCAAGTAAGGTTAAGGTAAATATTGAAGCGATTAACAGAAGTGATGCAGAAATTGTTCTTAAATCGGTCTATATTTCTTCGGAGAATAATAAAAATAATAACCTCAACTTATTGGAAAATAAGAAAACGACCTTTGAATTAGATTTGGATATACCTGAAGGTACGGCATACACAAGTCCGTATTGGTTGACCGATAAGGGTAGTTTGGGTATGTATGCTGTAAAAGATCAGGCGTTGATTGGAAAGCCTGAAACACCGAGGGCGTTCTATGCCAATTTTGTTCTCGAACTAAACGGGTATTCGATCACGGTTAAAAGACCCGTGGTATACCGTTATTCTAAACCCGATAAAGGAGAATTGTACGAACCTTTTGAAATCCTCCCGATGGTAACGGCCACCATTGACGATAAGGTACATATTTTTTCATCTTCCCAACCAAAGGAAATACCCGTGAAGATAAAGGCAGGGATAAGCAATTTAAATGGCACAATTCGATTGGATTATCCTAAGGACTGGAACATTAGCCCTGAAAAAATAGATTTTACAATAGCCCAAAAGGGTGATGAACAAACTGTTGTTTTTAAAATCACTCCTCCAGAATACGAAAGTGAAGGTATAATTACTCCCATGGTAACAGTAGATAACCAGGTTTATTCCAAGGAACTGGTGGAAATTAATTATGACCATGTTCCCAAACAATCGGTATTGCTGCCATCAGAAGCAAAAATAGTTCGTCTTAATATTCAAAAGGCAGGGGAACATATAGGGTATATAGCTGGTGCTGGGGATAGGGTTCCTGAAAGTCTGGAACAAATTGGTTACATTGTGCATACCATTGACCCTACTACAATCCAAGCAGGAGCGTTGGATAAATACGATGCCATAGTTGTAGGCATCAGAGCTTATAATGTGGTCAATGAACTAAAATTTAAACAGCGTTTTTTACTCGATTATGTTAATGATGGTGGAAACCTTATCATACAGTATAATACAGCGGGAAGAAATGGTTTGGGAATAGACAATTTAGCACCCTTCCCCTTAAAATTGTCAAGAGATCGGGTTACAGATGAACATTCTCATGTCGAAATATTGGCCAAAGACCATTCCTTGATTAATTTTCCCAATCCAATTACCGAAAAAGATTTTGATGGGTGGGTACAAGAACGTGGTCTATATTTCCCTGATGAGTGGGACGAAAAGTTTGTGCCAATATTATCTATGGAAGATGAGGGAGAATCCGCTAAAAAAGGAAGTCTTTTGGTAGCCCCTCACGGTAAAGGCAATTATATATATACGGGGCTCAGTTTTTTTAGGGAACTCCCTGCAGGTGTTCCTGGTGCCTACAAACTATTCGCCAATATGTTGTCTATTGGCAATGAAAAAATGGAAAAAGAAAATCCCATTAAAGGATAAAAATGCACGATAAATTAATTTGGAAAAAGGAATACACGCTGGTATTATTACTGAATGCAGTATATATACTAATTTTTTACTTCGTTATGACAGCATTTATTTAATATGGCAACAATAGACTGGATTATATTGGGTGGAACCTTGCTCTTCATTGTAGGATATGGAGCATGGAAGACAAGGGGTAGCAAGAATGTAACCGACTATGTGTTGGCTGGAAAAGATGCCAAATGGTGGACCATTGGATTGTCCGTTATGGCGACCCAAGCAAGTGCAATCACCTTTTTATCAACCCCAGGGCAGGCTTTTCACGATGGAATGGGATTTGTTCAGTTTTATTTTGGTCTCCCCTTGGCCATGATTATTATCTGTCTTGTTTTTATACCTATTTACCATAAATTAAAGGTATATACGGCTTACGAGTTTTTGGAAAATAGATTCGACCTAAAAACGAGAACACTTGCCGCCATATTATTTTTGATTCAACGGGGATTAGCAGCGGGCATTACCATTTTCGCTCCAGCAATTATACTTTCTGCTGTATTGGGATGGGACTTAAAAACGTTGAACATTATTATCGGTGTCCTGGTCATAATCTATACGGTTACTGGGGGTACCAAAGCAGTAAATGTGACCCAGAAGCAACAGATGTTCATTATCATGATCGGAATGTTTATAGCCTTCTTTTTTATTCTAGGTTATCTCCCTCCTGATATAACCTTCAGTAATGCATTGGACGTCGCCGGTGCCAGTGATAAATTAAATATTCTTGCTTTTGATTTCAATACCAAAAGTAGATACACCTTCTGGAGTGGAATTACCGGGGGGCTTTTCTTGGCGCTGGCTTATTTTGGTACAGACCAAAGCCAGGTACAACGTTATCTATCCGGAAAATCGGTAAGGGAAAGTCAACTAGGTCTCATTTTTAATGGCATTTTAAAAATTCCAATGCAATTTTTTATTTTATTGGTAGGTGTAATGGTCTTTGTTTTTTATCAGTACAACCCATCCCCGCTTAACTTTAATCCAGCTGCAACTGAGGCAATCCTGGCCTCTCCATATGCCGAGGATTATAGAATTTTGGAAAAGGGCCATCAAGAATTGGAAGAAGAGAAGAAAATGGCCCAAAATAACTTTTCTGCGGCCTTGGAACTAAAAGAGTCTGGGGCAATCAAAACTGCTAAACAGGAAATTATAGATATCAATCAAAAAGAACGGGGCAATAGGGAAGCCGCGAAAGCAATGATAAAAAAGGCCAATGATAACGTTGAGACCAATGATAAGGATTATGTTTTTATCCATTTTATTCTTAACCATTTACCAAGGGGTTTGATTGGTTTGCTCCTGGCTGTAATCCTTTCGGCAGCCATGTCGTCAACTGCGTCAGAATTGAACGCCTTAGGTACTATTAGTGCTTTGGATCTTTACAAGAGATATAAAAAAGGAAAGTTTTCTGAAAAGCACTACGTAGCTGTTTCCAAAGGTTTTACCTTGGTTTGGGGAATAGTTGCAATTATGATTGCTTGTGTTGCCAATTTATTCGATAATCTAATTCAATTGGTCAATATAATAGGGTCTATTTTTTACGGTAACGTATTGGGTATGTTTATGTTAGCGTTCTTTTTTAAGTTCGTAAAGGGCAATGCAGTGTTCTTTGCTGCATTGTTAACCCAAATCATAGTATGCATTGTATATTATAATTTGATTTTTATATACCCTTCCGGAGAGGAAAAATTAGGGTATTTGTGGCTTAATTTTATAGGTTGCGGATTGGTAATTATAATTGCATTTCTTCTTGAACTACTTGAAAGATTGTTAAGAAATCCACCAATTAAGACATAAAAAAAGCCCACAATATTGTGGGCTTTAGTTTTTAATAAGAGCTCATATTACATAGCCCCCCATTCCTTTAAGGAATCCTTGTTCATTTTAACGTAATCTGCATTACCTGCAGTTTCAGCAGATGTCAAAGATCTTTTGGCTGCATCTATAGCACCTTTGGTATCACCTGATTTAGCATAAATTAAGGATTGTTCGCGCATTATCCAGAAGGCCCTTCCCTCTTTATCTGCTGCTACAGCTTTATCAATCCATTCTTTTGCCTTATCCAAATCCATTCCTTCATTATGGTAATATGATGCCGCTGCAAAATAATCATTGCCCGAAGGACCGTTCATTACCCTTTCGATACTCTTTACCGCTATTTCGGTTGTAGGTACTTCAAACTTCACTCCTACATAGGTCTTTTCCCATAACATTCCGAGTACAGCAGAATTGTTGGTTAGAAAATCAATATTCATAGTAAATGATTCCACTGGCCATCCCATGGATTGTGCTTCAACTGTAGTTTTGGCAGCTACTTTGGATTCATCCCATTCCCCGGGAGTACCACCACCCTGTGTATCAGTATAGAAAATAACTTCCCAACTTGTCTCACTTGGTTTAGTGAAAATTGCATAGGAACCAGCTTTTAATGTTTGACCATCAATGGTCACATCATCACTAAAGGTAATCTTTGTTCTTGCATTCGCACCAGTTCGCCATAAGGCGTTAAATGGTACCAAATTTCCGAAAATAGTCCTACCTCTCATGGAAGGTCTAGAGTATTCCAAGGTTACATCGGTCAATCCCACCTTTTGGATCAGTTTGGCAGACGGACTAGGTTGTGGTGTTGCAATCTGCGCTTGTAAAGTAGCAGAGGCAAACAACACGCATAATAAAAGTGCTAAATTTTTCATTTTAATATAGATTTATTAGTTTTTGCTAAGCTAAAAATAAAGAGCGTGCTCTATTGTTAACAAATCCTTAAATAAATACCTGTAGGAGAAAATACTCAGTTCGCAACAAAAGGTTTGGACACCACTCCATTTCGTAAATAAAAGGTGAGGTAGTAAACAGAAGTGCCAAGTGTTGAAAGGTCAATGGAATTCCCTTCGAAATCTGCGGCATTGGTATATCTGATTCTTCTTCCGCTTGTATCAAATATTGCCCGTCCAAATATGGTTTCTTGGGTTGGGAATTCATATTCCAATAACTGGGAGCCGAAACTTCTAAAAATAACAAGTCCCTCTTCCTCACCCATGTTCTCTGGGATTTCAGGTTCCTCCTCCTCTACCGGTGCATTTTCCAATTCAAATGTAAACAAGCGGGATTCAGAGGTAATTGCAGGACTGGCATTACTAAAAAATTCAGATGATACAAAGTATTTATTGGGGCCAATATGCGTTATCCCTTCCACTTGGGCAAAACCAATATTTAAATTGGTACGGTCCACGGTCCCATTAAAAATGGAATTGGCTGTTAACCCTTGTACATTTGTGACAAAAGGTCCCAAAAACTGAGTATATCCTACAAGAAAAAGTGTTTCTGTCTGTGTGTTATAGGTGGCACCGGTAATTAAACCTGCAGTATTATAACTACCAATATTCCTGGCTATTTGCGTTCCGATACTCTTGGGAAGGGAATAGGCAGTAGTACCGTTACCTTGCCATTGTTTGGTCAGTATAATAAGTTCTTCATTGAATACAAAAAGGGCCTCAGCATCCCAGTCGCTATTGGGACTTGATGTGAAATCTGTTTGATCTTCATACGTAAACTCAATTTGCTCTGCTGTTATGGTATCCGATTGGTCGTAATCCGATTTGGCAATTCTATAAATTGTTAGGTTGAGTCTATCTCCGTTAAAATTTCCAAAATCCGCAATATAGATGTACATATCATCCTGTGCAATATCTTCCCAATCTTCATTTATGGCATTGGATATAGTGACCGTTCTAGTAATTTCCATGGTAAGGGTGTCTATCTCGAACAACTGTGGGGCATTTCCAGAATCGTTATGTGTTATTATCTTGCCATTATAAAATAGTAAACCAGAGGTTTCGGTAACCTCTTCGGGCATTATTCCTACTTCCAACACATTTTCTTGAGCAAAAAACACGGAAGTGACAAAGAAAAAGAAATAATATAAAGGCTTAATATTCATGTACAATGTTCTGCTTGAAAAGTACGAAATACAAAATTAGTATGCCAATATTATAGACAAGTGCAATAGAATTGAGGTCTACAGGAATAAAAACTTATTGAATTATTGGAGGAAATTGATGGTCTGCCCGTCTTTATCAAGGGTATGAAAATTTTTGATTAACTCTCCTACCCCGACAAAATTGTAGATTATATCATGGCCCGTAAATGCTACCTAAAAGTCTCTAAAGAGGCGGTTGGTTAGTTCATTTTTAGTATATTTAGGCTTGGCAAATTTGAGCATGTCAGAAAACAAAACCAGACCTACAACGAATTCGGTTACCTCATTTTTGGACGCGGTGGAAGACGAATCCAAACGTATGGATTCTTACGTTCTTTTGGACTTAATGACGAAAATCACTGGGCAACCTCCCATCATGTGGGGTCCTAGCATTGTTGGCTTCAGCAGTTATCACTATAAATATGCAACTGGTCGTGAAGGAGACATGATGCTCACAGGATTCTCACCAAGAAAACAAAACCTTTCGCTCTACATTATGACTGGCTTTGACCGCTATACCGATTTGATGCAAAAATTGGGACCACATAAAACAGGAAAATCCTGTTTATACATTAAAAAGTTATCCGATGTGGATTTAAATATCCTTGATAAACTCATTAGGGCCTCGTTTGAACAATATAATAACAAGTACAATAATTAATCTGATATAAAAATGAAAAAAATTATTCTTTCAACATTAATGCTTCTATGCATAACTGCAGTTTCTGCACAAAAGATGAATGCCAATAAGAAGGCCGTTCTCGCCTCTGTGGAAAAGCATGAAGCAGAATTGATAAAAATTAGTGATTCCATTTGGGGATTGGCAGAAACCGCTTTTGAAGAAGTAGAGTCTGCTGAAATACTGGCGGATTATGCTGAAAAAAATGGCTTTACCGTAGAACGTGGTGTAGCCGGAATGCCCACAGCCTTTGTGGCAACTTATGGCTCGGGTTCACCAGTTATTAGTGTCCTAGGAGAGTTTGATGCCCTTCCCGGCATATCCCAAAAAGCGAAACCTACCAAAGAAGCCTTGAATGAAGGAGCTGCGGGGCATGGCTGTGGACACAACTTGTTTGGAGCAGGAAGTCTTGGGGCCGCTATTGCGGCGAAAGAACTTTTGGAACAAGGGAAATTAAAGGGCACGGTGAAATTCTTTGGCACTCCTTCCGAAGAAAAATTCTTTGGAAAAATATGGATGGTCCGCGAAGGATTATGGGACCAGGTGGACGTAAATATTAGTTGGCACCCGAGTGCTGAAATTAAGGCCGACGTTCAAAGCTCTTTGGCATTGGTAGATTTTAAAGTCGAGTTTTTCGGTCAGGCGGCCCATGCATCTGCCGACCCCTGGAACGGTAGAAGTGCATCCGATGCATTGGAACTGTACACCAAGGGTGCGTGATACCAAGCGTAGCGGAATGATGCCTGTTTACGAGCAAGTACAAAAAATGGCGGAAGGTGCTGCTATAATGGCCAATGTGGATTATAAAATCTCTTTAATTTCAGGAATTTATGAAGTGCTGGTAAATCGTTCAGGCGGTGAGATCATGCAAAACAATCTAGAGCTTTTAGGACCAATTAGTTATACTGAATCGGAAACTGCCTTTGGCAAAAAGATA
>CAXMOE010000002.1:0-266 GCA_964194835.1 uncultured Flavobacteriaceae bacterium
CGGGACATAAAGGCCGAAAAAGGCTGGTCTTTAATGTGCTCCCGTTCCGTTCCTAACAGCATACAAGCTGTAAGGTTAATGTTCTTTACAATTCCCTTTTCATCCAATGACACATACCCTACGGGAGCAAAGTCGAACAACTCGGTATATTGGTCGATTGCTTCTTCCAGACGAATTTGGGTTTCCCTCAATTCCTCGTTCTGCATCTCCAACTCCACCTGATAAACCTCTAGCTCGTGCAATAGTATTTTTGTCTTCTCCGGCGA
>CAXMOE010000002.1:276-43461 GCA_964194835.1 uncultured Flavobacteriaceae bacterium
CTTCCGCTAAGATCCGCAACTTACTCTTTGAAGGCTTATTGGCCATTTTTACCATTCTTTAATTCATCCAATTTTTGCTCAACCTTATAGTGTTCCGTTACATCTGTGGAGATACAGATAATTCCTGCAATCTCTTCATGCTTATACATAGGTCTCACCGTTAGGTCATAATATCTATTTTCTACTCCAATACTAATAGCAAGCGTTTTTCTATTGGGTTTTCCGGTTTTAAGTACTTTTTTCTTTATTTGGGTCAGCATTAACATATCTTTTTCTGAGAGAAGTCCCTTATCAGATCTTCCAATCATACTCCCTATTTGAAAATCTGGAAACATATTTTTATCACTGTTATAAACCAGGTTCTTATCCTGAGTAAAAAAAACGGTTTTTGTCTTTTTCAGCAAGTGCTCAAAGTTTGATTTGAAAAGTTCCAGTTCATCTGAAAGAAGTTTTTCTTTGGTAATGTCCACGAAAGTAACAACCACACCATCAATTACATTCTTGGACGTTCTATAGGGCATGATCTGCATCTGGTACCATATTCCTTTTTTGCTTTTTACCGATGTTTTAAAAGAAACCAGACTTTCCATCACTTTCTTCAGATCTTTCTCAAAATTTTTATAAATGAGGTTGGAGGAAATATCCTCTATCGAACGGCCCACATCACCTTCAATAAGGTTAATTACTTTTGTCATCGAAGGTGTGAATCTTTGGATAATCAATTTGGCATTCAAAAAGATAGTGCCTATTTCGGTACTGTAAAGCAAATTATTAAGGTCATCATTGGTTTGGTCCAACTCATCAATTTTTCCTTGTAGTTCTGAGTTTACCGTCACCAGCTCTTCGTTTACACTTTGTAATTCTTCCTTAGAGGTTTCAAGTTCCTCATTGGTACTTTGCAATTCTTCATTGGTAGACTGCAATTCTTCATTGGAGGATTTCATCTCCTCGTTAACAAATTCCAGTTCCTCAATAGTATTCCGCAAATATTCCTTGGTGGAGGAAAGTTCTTGCTCCAAAGATTCTATTTCAGTAATGTCAACCGTATGCTTTGTATTAAACTCCAAGGTCGTGGCAATTTCTACTTGGTGGTCTGCAAAAGTAATCATGAGATAATCCTCATCCGGCTTGAGATGTTTTATAGGTCTTACGCAAAGTTCAATCACCTGCATACTTCCATTGGTTCTGACTTTTACCCCTGGTCTCACTTCCTTTTTCTTGCTCTTCCGTACTTTAGAGATGATGGTGCGAAGTGGTATCTTAAGGCCCTCCCTTGCCATGTCAACTATATTAAATCGAGCCTCACCAGGAGAAGGTTGCAGGTACTTGCCAGTATTACCGGAAAAATATACTGCATCTCCCCTTTGGTTTACAATAACACAAGCTGGGGCATAATTAGACAAAAGCAATCGTTCCGTTATCATGGCCAGATTATCTTGATCCGACTTCTTCGATGGGGGTATTAAGGAAATTTTTTGCGGTAAGGGATCCCGTAAATGATGTCCAATCGTCGGCTTTCTATGATTTTGAACATTTCTACGCTTATATATCCTGTTCTTTCTATCTAACACATCATAAATATCGGTCCAAGAGCCGAGTGATTCTGAATTGCCCAAAAACAAGATGCCACTAGGATTCAAAGCATAATGGAAAATAGAGAATATCTTTCCCTGCGTTTCAGCATTTAGATAAATAAGTAGATTTCTACAACTAATCATATCCTGTTTGGAGAAAGGGGGGTCTTTAATGACGTTGTGTACAGCAAATATAACTTGGTCCCGGATTTCTTTTTTTATTTGATAGGTGGAGGTTTCTTCCATAAAGTATCGATCGAGATGTTCTGAACTAACATCTGCCGAAATAGTCTTCAGCTAAACCCCAGATCTTGCAAGATTGATGCCGTCATTATCTATGTCCGAAGCAAAAATCTGAAGTTTCAAATCTTTATTTTGTTCCCTGATGGCATCGTTGAAAAGTAAGGCAAGTGAATATGCCTCTTCTCCTGTAGAGCAGCCTGGAACCCAGATACGAATAATCTCCCCCCTCGATTTTTGTTTGATAATTTGGGGAATGATTTTTTCCTTTAAAACTTCGAAAATTTCCTTATCCCTAAAAAAGCTTGTTACTCCAATAAGCAGTTCTTTGAACAACCTCAATGTTTCTTCCGGGTTTCTCTGAAGATGTTTAATATAATCTTCAGGTCTATCTATTTGGTTGACAGCCATCCGTTTTTCAATTCTGCGGATCACAGTGCTACTCTTATATTGCCCGAAGTTACATCCAGTCTCATCACGTACTATGATGAATACTTTTTCCAATAGATCCTTCTCAGTAAAAATTTCAGGTACTTTATTCACTGATTTGAAATTTTTCCTTCTCGCATATTTCATGAGTAGCCCAGGAATTTCCTTTGCCGATAACACTATATCCTCAGCTCCGGCAGCTATTGCACTCCTTGGCATCCCATCATATTGTGCTGTCTTTGGATCCTGTACAATTGAAAGACCACCCTGGCCTTTAATGATCTTTAGACTTAGAGTCCCTTCCGTACCTGTTCCCGACATAATAATCCCAACAGCTCTTTCCCCTTGGTCTTGGGCAAGTGTACGCAAGAAAAAATCAATGGGTTTTCGGAAGCCCCTTGCGTCGGAGGGCTCCATGAGATAAAGTATTCCCTTTAAGATGGCCATATCCTTGTTTGGAGGAATTATATAAACCTTATTGGGTTCCACTTGCATATTGTCAACTACTTCACTTACCTTCATCTTGGTATGTTTCCCCAAGAGTTCTACTAAAAGACTTTTGTGTGTTGGGTCAAGATGCTGTACAAGAACAAATGCCATTCCTGGTTCATCTGGCGTCGCTAAAAAAAATTCTTTAAATGCTTCCAACCCACCTGCAGATGCCCCAATACCCACAATAAGAAAGTTATTCTCCTTCTTTCCAGAACTAGAATCTTTCTTGGGGGATATTGGCTTATTCTTGGATTTTGGTGATCCTGTATTTCTCTTTGCCATATTAGTATTCGGTCAATTATGAAAGTCAACTAAAGCATTGTAACACTAATTATAAATTAGTGTATTTAGTAAGGTACAAAATGTTGATTATTTATAAAGATTTCCGGGAGGAAAAATTAACCCCGTTATAGATATAATGATAATAGTCACCTATTCCAATTCATGGTTTTTGATAAATTAAAATCCTTTTTAGGCACCAAGGGTCAATGGGATTTTATCTTGAACATATTGCAAAGGCACTTTGGTTCTTTCTTTATGGAAAGAATACCAAAAGTATTAGCGCATTTAACCCTAACAACCAATACATTTAATTTTGAAAACACCTTGCAAGTATTGATTTTTGGAAAAGTATTGATTATGATTCGCAGAATATTTTTATCTTCCGAACCGATTAGATAAAACAGTTGATCTGCCCTACAGAAGAAAGGGCCTAGTATTGGAAGTTTTACTAAAAAATATGGTTAAACAAGACACAAGTAAAACTTCAATGAGTAAAATCGCGTCCATTTGTTTTCTATTGCTCTTTTCATCTATGGTATTTGGACAATTATCAGATCTTGCAAAAATTGATTATACATATGTACCCAAAGGCGATACCAATGTAGGTTATAGCAGAGCTCGTGCTTTATTTAATTACCCCGTAAAACTTAAGGAGGACAAGTACTTATTTTTGGGATTAAATTACAGTAACATTGAGCTATCTTTTGATTCTTCCGTTGATGCATTTAACACTGAGGTAATTCAAGACTTTCAGTTATTGGACTTTATTATTGCTTATACTTTTAAGGTTAACGAGGATTGGCGATTTGGAGCAAGGTTTTCTCCAGGTTATAGTTCAAACCTAGTAAAAAATATTTCTATTGAAGATGTTGTTTTTGCAGCGGATATTGTATTCATAAATAACAAAAAGAACGACGAGAACGTTACTAAGCCGTACCAACTTATATTAGGGATTTCCTATTCGGAAAATAGGGGAATTCCCTTTCCCATTCCATTTATTAGTTACTATAGAAAGTTTGATCCAAAGTGGTCCTTCAAAATAGGTATTCCCAAGTCTAATTTACAGTACCATCTTTCTGAAAAATCAAGGTTCAAATTAGTTGCTGAACTTGATGGTTTTACGGCCAATATACAGAACGGCCTTTTAGTAAATGAAAATGAAATAGCCGATATGATTAATATGTCGATTGTGATTGGCGGACTACGATATGAATATAAATTCAGCAAGAATATAGAACTATTTTGTAGTGCAGCAAATATCTTCTTTAGCAATGCAGAATTACAGGATAATAAAAGCAAAAAAATTATCTCGGTAAACAAAAAAAACACATTTTACTTACGAACAGGGATACGATTTAAATTATAAAAGGATATCATCGGAGATTAAAAAGCAGAATATTCCTTTATCCCACATTCCATAAATCATATTAAATCGTGTTTGTAAGCCCCACCTGGTCAACTTTTTTTTATTCTAAACTTTTGTTAAGAAGTAAATGGGAATTGTTAGGTAATGCTAAATTTACTGAGAAGTATTGTCTTAAATTCAATCCAGTCTTTTAAACAAGTATTCAAAGACAACTTATGTCATGAATATGATTGAATACATAATTGACATTTTGAATTCCGAAATACTTATTGAATGTATTTTTTGTTGAAGCCGATCAATTTGTTTGTAATTTATAATTATGAAAACGAAATTTATTACAATTTTTGTGCTTGTTTTAGTTATTAGTAACTCCATTGCCCAGGATAGGCAAACCGACTTCACAAAAGCAAAAGAAATAGCCACAAAAGAAAACAAAACCATAATACTGGTCTTCCAAGGATCGGATTGGTGTGCACCATGTATAAAATTGGATAGGGAAGTTTGGGGTACGGACGAATTCAAAGCATATGTCAAAGAACATTTTGTGATGTTACAGGCCGACTTTCCCAGAAAGAAGAGCAACACTTTAGATGCTGTACAGCAAGAAAAAAACAACAAACTTGCCGAAATGTATAATCGGAATGGTTATTTTCCGTTAGTAGTTGTTTTGGACAATAAGGGAAAGGTTATGGGCAGCACCAGTTATATGAAAATGAAACCAACCGAATATATTAAACTACTGGAATCGTTTAAAACCTAATTATTGGGAAAATTAGTTCTTACATATAGCATACTTCTGTTGTCTATTTCATTATTTTCACAACAGTCCTATAAGCGCAGTTTAATGCTTATGGGAAGTGGCTTTGACATCACGGTAGTGGCAAACGATTCTGTTCAGGCAAATGAATATATTGACACAGCGGTCAATGAAATAATACGAATTGAAAAGCTAATCTCTTCCTGGGATCAAAATTCCCAAACTTCGGCAATCAATAAAAATTCAGGCAACAAACCTGTGAAGGTCGACCAAGAATTGTTTGGTTTAATAGAAAGGGCCATTGGGATTAGCAAACTTACAGATGGTGCATTTGATATAAGTTATGCATCCATGGACAGAATTTGGAAGTTTGATGGCAGTATGACCAAAATGCCAACCGAAGAAATTGTAAAATTATCTGTTACCAAAGTTGGTTTCCAGAATATTCTTCTCGACAAGGAAAATGGTACGGTATTTCTGAAATTGAAGGGGATGAAAATCGGTTTTGGGGCCATTGGGAAAGGTTATGCAGCCGATAAGGCCAAAGAGTTACTTGTTAAAAAAGGTGTGCCCTCTGGTATTATAAATGCCTCTGGAGACATGAACACCTGGGGTAAACAACCCAACGGACAAGCATGGAAAGTGGCGATCACCAATCCAATGGACAAAAATAAGGCTTTTGCATTGTTACCCATTACTACCAATGGAGCCGTGGTTACTTCCGGAAATTATGAAAAATATGTCACCTTTGAAGACAAACGGTATTCACACATTATTGACCCAAGAACGGGTTACCCATCCAGCGGTATTATAAGTGTTACCGTTTTTGCGCCCAAGGCAGAACTTGCCGATGCTCTGGCAACCTCCGTTTTTGTGATGGGAAAAGAAGTAGGACTCAACAGAATAGATCAATTACCAAAAATAGAGTGCGTTATCATAGATGAAAATGGCAATATCTTTACATCAAAGAATATAGAAATAGAAAAAATATGATCAAGAAGTTCATTATAATGGCATGTATTGCCAGCTTTTTCAGTTCTTGCGTAGTCGTAAAAGAATATGGAAAGGTAAACATCAACGACCCGGATATGATATTGGCCGATAAAAAATCCGAAAGATATATAACAACTTTTCATTCCTACAGGGAAGCAGCTGTTGGTGCCAATGGGGGTAAAACCGGAGGAGGCTGCGGCTGTAATTAGCTTATGAAAATAAAGCACCTACGTATAATCCCTGTATTGTTATTTGCAGCACTGGGATACGCCCAAGAACAACCTCAAGACTATAAAAAACGAGTATTGGAAACCACTGAAGTAGATTTTCTTTCCAGTTACTATTCCCAAGATGGCAATAATGCTGCCGTAAGCGGAGGCATAGGGACCGAGGAACTTACTGATTTTACAGCAACTTTAGTGATCTCAATACCCCTGAACGATGATGATGTATTATCCATTGATGCTGGTGTTTCGGCATATACTTCCGCTTCTTCAAGTAATGTAGACCCGTTTGACGGGGGACAAGCTGCCGACCCGTTCATTGCAAGTTCTGGATCTTCAAAGGCAGATACTTGGGCAAATCTTACAGGAGTCTATAGTCATAGTTCAGAGGACAGAAATGATATTTGGACCGCCAAGTTATCGGTATCATCGGAGTACGATTATTTTTCAGCTGGTGTAGGTGGTAGTTACACCAAGCTTTTCAATGAGAAAAATACTGAACTAAGTATAAACGGGAACGCTTATATAGATACTTGGAACGTGATCTATCCTTCAGAATTACGTCCTTTTGAAAATGGCCGTGAAGGTTTGAGCAATAGTCTGTTCACACAAAATACAATTACAGGCAACTCAAATTATAATCCTTCATTTACCGAAATTGATAATGATGGCCGTAACTCGTATTCATTGGGATTCGGTTTTTCCCAGATACTATCCCCAAAACTGCAGGGTTCACTACTATTGGATTTTGTACAACAAGACGGTTTGTTGTCCACGCCTTTTCAGAGAGTGTATTTTAGTGATGTGGCTGATTCGTTTATTGATAATTTCCAATTAGCCGACGACATAGAACGTTTGCCGGATTCAAGATTTAAAGTAGCTGTTGGGGGTCGATTAAACTATTATATTGATGAGACCTTTACCGTACGCACCTATTACCGCTACTACTTTGATGATTGGGGCATAACCTCACACACTGCTAGTGTAGAGGTCCCAATAAAGATTACGGATAAATTTACTTTATATCCTTCATATCGTTTTTACAATCAAACTGCCGCAGACTACTTTGCACCCTATGAACAACATCTTTCAACAAGTGAGTACTACACCTCGGATTATGATCTATCAAAGTATAATGCCAATCAATTTGGAATTGGTGTTACTTACACAGACATCTTTACCAAGTTTCACATTTGGAAAATAGGTCTAAAAAGTATTGACCTAAAATTTAACCAATATGATAGGGATTCTGGATTAAGCGCCAGTATTATATCCGCGGGATTCAAGTTTGTGATGGATTAGCTTCATTGATAAGTAAGGTTTGGTAGAAGCGGTTGTTTTAATGCCGCTTATACATTGTTGCAACACGTTATTGTTTAATCCGATTATATTTTTTCAGTGTTTTAATCAGTAAATCATGAGGTAAAGCATAGGCTTTATTCCTATTAATTCCTTCCATAGTTTCAGCGGCTACCATCGCATTGATAATTGCTTCCTCAACTGCTTGTACAGTTGCTTCAAAAACAGGCATTAGTTGGTCATTTGGCACTGACTCTACGGTTGTTGTTTCATCCCGATTAAACGCATTTTCATTAGCAGTAGAAAAGGCTAAAAAAATATCTCCAGAACCATTACTTCCTCGTCCACCTACAATTCCAATACCTAATGTGGTAAAAGTGGTACGTCTGTCGCTATAATTACTATAATTGAACCATCTCCTTCTTGTCTCCTTGATTTTGGTGGCGCATAATAAACCTCATTTAATGTATCTTTTAATTCCATTCCAACTGGAACACCAGCAATTGATAAGTTTCTTTTTGCGCCAAAATTAGATTGAACAATTGCTCCAACTGTATATGTTGAATCCTTGATTTTAATAACTCTTGAAGAAGTTCCTGTTCCTCCTTTAAAGCCCAAACACGTCATTCCAGTTCCGCCACCTACATTTCCTTCTGCAATCTTTCCACTTGCTGATTTTTTTATCGCTTCTAAAACATGTTCCTCTTTAACGTGAAAACCATAAATATCATTTAAAAAGCCGTCGTAAGTTTCAGCTACTACAGGATAGGTATACCACCAATCTTCTCCGCTATACCAATCCGTATCTACGTACCATTTTAAAACTGCATCACGAACAACTCCAACACTATTTGTGTTTGTTATCATAATTGGAGTTTCCAAAAATCCAGATTCGGTAACCCAAGTTGTGCCTGTCATTTCTCCATTACCATTTAGACTGTACCAGTTTGCATAAACCGGACTAAATTTTTTGGCTTTACCTCTTGGAAATATTGCAGTAACTCCAGTTCTTATAGGTCCTTCACCAATTATATTTTCACCTTTTCCAGAAATTATAGTGCTATATCCTACCTCGACTCCTTTAACATCTGTAATAGCATTGAATTCTCCTGTTGCACCAACAAATGGAACCCCTAAATCTCTTGCTCTTGGTTTTTGTCCGTAAGATTGGGAACAAATGAGCATTATTGTAAAAACTATAAATGTTCTTTTCATATTGGTTGACTTTAAATGTGGTACAACATTTACTATTTATCTAAAACAATCCCTAACATTCCTTTTGTCATATTTTCCTGAAGCTGGGATGAAGATTCCTTTTTTTCGATTTTTAAATTGCCATCCTCAATTTTGGCGTCCATGCTGGTCATCGACAAATATTCATCTATGGGTATTCTCTTGACCCCGGTAATATAGGTATTAAAAAAATCAGATTGATCCTTGCCACTTAACTCTGAAAGCGAATCACGAAGCTCATCCAAGGAATAGCTATCATTTGTTCCTCCATACTTTTGAAATAAACCTTTCATTAAATCGTCCACACTTTTTTTATTGTTGGATGCCTTACGTATAATCATATCCTGGGAAATTGCTACATAAAGACCCCCGACATAGATTAATCCCCAATGGGCATGTTTTTCTTCTCCCTTTGTCATTGATAAATTACCTACTCCATCGTCATTGTTATACCGTTGAAAGAAAAGATTGTTCAATATTTCAAAATATGATGAATCATTTAAAAAACCTACATGATATAATGATTTAAGGGTATAGTAATTGGTAAACCCTTCCTTAAACCATTCTGTTTCGTCATTGGAAGGCCAAAATGATTTCCCGTTCCACAGATGAAAAAACTCATGGGCAAAAATAAATCTGGAAAGCATCTTTGTCATAGGCCCTCCGTCTTTTTCAATCACAATGCTGATATTGTTCCCAATTACTTCTCCGTCCGTAGCAGTGGAAGAATTTATAATGACTACGGATTTATTTAATGTATGATCAGGTCCAGTATTTGGAAGACCTCCCATTAGATTAATATAATAATCAAGGACACCACCGGCCAACTTTTTATAATCGTCCTTTTCGGAGAGCACCTCATCTCCGCCAAGGGCGAACACCAGTTCAAAATCACCTCTTTTAATAGAAATTTCTTCATGTGTCCCGGCAAAAATCATTGATTCAAACAACTCTATCTGGTTCTTGACAATAAAAGAATTCCTATTGCTCTTTAGGGCGTTCCATGGTGTAGTAACATGCCAATCGGACGGCACTATAAAATCTACATTAATATTGTTGCGTTCGGCTCCGTTTAAGACCAATAATGTCCTTCCCGTATAAAAAACACCCAAATCTGTAGCATAAGCAACTCCATCGATACCCCCACTCCATTCATAATTTTCATGATCCAATTTCACCTCATAATTAACCGTGATTTTGGTGCCTAATGAGGTATTCAACTTCCATTTTGCATCTGACAATTCTTCAATTACAATACTATTTTCATTCCTATCAACTGCCCTCATATTGTGAACAAATGTTGCCCATCTTTTAGGTAAAGCGCTTGCTCCATAGGCCATATACAATGTATCCCCTTTTGGTGTAAAAGTCATACTTACTTTAGCAAGCCTATAATTATTTTTATCAATAGTGACTACATAGCTGATTTTATCCGTGTCGTCGATACTACTGTCATTGGTTTGTGCTTTAGCATTTTTACCGCCAATTAAAAAAATTAAAAGTGCGAATAAGTTGATGATTGTTTTCATAATGTTTTGATTTAATTGATGAATGTTATTGATTACTGTTTATATAAACGCTCGTTTTAATGGCGTTTATTTATTGTTATAGCCTTTTATTAAATCTTTTCTCCTAACATAGAAGACTGTCATCACCACAATCGACAAATAGAGTATAAAAATCCAAAATGTATTCATACTTCCAGTAAACTCTGGCAAAATAAGCAGATAATTAAAAGCGGCATTAGCACTAATATGAGCCAGTATAGATGTTAGTACGCTTTTGGTGTAGTAATAAATCCAACTTATAAAAAGTGTTCCTAGAATAACCCATAATAAAAACACCATGAAGTTCATTTGTAAGGGAACTCCTGTTCCAATCAGATATGCGGGGAAATGCCAAAATCCCCATATCAAACCAAGTATTATGCTTGAATAAAATAAGTTGAATTTATTCATCAATTTAGGAAGTAAAAACCCCCTCCAACCATATTCCTCACCGAGAGCAATTAGTACTATAACAACAATCTGTGGCAGCAATTGAGTAGTTCTTAAATTAAATATGGAAATATCGAAGTTCAAAGATGTAATTATAGCAAAAGATGCAATGAGAGGAATTCCAATCAATGAAAGAAGAAGCCATTTGAAACCCGTTTTCTGAATTGTTTGTTTAACAAATAATTCATGGACCCCTTTCTTCCCTTTTGTGATTGCAGTAAAAATAAGAGCAACTATTGATGGCGTAAAAACAGCTAATATGGAGATATTGGAATCATCTATTTTATAAGAGATAAAACATATTAGTGAACTCAAGCCTATAACAATTGCCGAGAATATGATGATTTCTTTTTTTTCTATTGAACTCATAATTT
Organism: uncultured Flavobacteriaceae bacterium; assembly: GCA_964194835.1. Classification (GTDB taxonomy): domain Bacteria; phylum Bacteroidota; class Bacteroidia; order Flavobacteriales; family Flavobacteriaceae; genus CAXMOE01. The sequence goes on from CAXMOE010000002.1 coordinate 11,537, forward strand.
TCATAATTGGTTATACTGTTACAATACTAGGGAATCCCTGTGAATTCCATGAGGTTTCCCTTGTTTGCATTTGCAAATCAGAACAGCATAAACTATGCAGGGACACGTTGTAAAAAGGCAGTTGGAGTGGTGCCCTTTTCTTTTTTAAAGGCTGCGTAAAATGCGGACGCCGATTTAAAACCGGCCTTTTGTGCCAGCCCCATAATGGTATAAGAATGGTATTGTGATGTTTGTAGAGTGCTCACCACTTCCTCGATGCGGAAACTATTGATGAATTCGTTAAAATTTTGACCGTACTCTTGGTTGATCACAACACTTAAGTCATGATAAGGTAATTGTAGCTCATCAGACAGGGATCTGATATCTAATTTTGGGTTTCTATAATATTTGTTTTCTCGGATTGCAGTCATAATAGGGTCGTTCGCATCATTCCGAACCACACTTTTATTGGGCGTTTTTTTTCTTCTTTTCCCGCTTTTACTGTTTTCGGTAACTCCAAATTTCTGATAAAACAATAATAACGTCATTCCTGAAAACAACAAGGTAATATTTAAATAAATCAAAATAGGTAGCGGTTTTATCCAAATATTATGCAGATAAAACAATAGATTTAAAAACCAAATGGAAGCTACCCCCAATACCAATATACCTGGCGGTTGCCATAGCTCTTTATCTATGTTTCGAAAGTCAATAGCGATAATAATTAAATAGGAAAAAAAGTGTATGTTCCATAACAGTCGCATAACATTGCCATCCATTAGTATCTGCCCTACTGCACCCAATGTGTTTTGGGGAATCCAAAGGGTAAATACGGTAACCAATAAGTAGACATAGAAATGAACCAGGTGTCCAGACCAAATGCTAATTCTTTTCTTTACACCACGATAAGATTTTACATATAGATATAATAGGGGAGCAATGGCAAAGCAAAGGGCGTTAGATAGGGGTTCAAAACCATAAAGCCTTTGACTATATCCGGTAAAGTTAAAAATGGTATTAAGGATCACAATTCCAAGGACAAAAAATAACAAAGAGAGAATCTGACCAGGTTGTTGGGCATTGTTCTCCTTTTTTTGAAGATATGCAAAGGACAACAGAAAGCAATTGCCAACACCTACCGCATTAACGAGCAGGGATACATCTTTTACAATGGCCATGTCCATGGTTGTCTTTTCATATAGGACGACCTACTTTACAAATCGTTACAGATTTTCAAAAGTTAATTAGGCATAGCGATGGAATCCAAATATATTTCTCATGGACATAAAACAAGGAAGGTGCATTCATGAAAATTTGTAATGTGCTTTACAATAGAAGCGAACACATGACATCGTTTGTAAAAAAAACTTACCTTAAGGCTTTTAAATTTTTGTTGATTATAAATTGTACATGAATGAAATCAAAAACTAAAATTAGTTCCCTCCAATTTTTGGCTTTTTTAACTTTATTATTGTTTCTTGGATGTTCAGAAACCAAAAAAGATGATACCCCATGGGTAAATCTGTATAACGGTCAGACCCTTAATGGATGGACGCAGAAAGGAGGTGAAGCTAATTATGAAGTCAGGGACGGAATGATCGTTGGCAGTACGGTACATGACACCCCTAATTCCTTTTTGTGTTCGGATAAAATGTATGGCGACTTTATTCTGGAACTAGAGTATAAAGTAGACTCCAGTATGAATTCTGGCATCCAAATACGTTCCAACAGTTTTCCACATTACAGGGATGGACGAGTCCATGGGTACCAAATTGAAATAGATCCTTCCGAAAGGGCCTGGAGCGCAGGTATTTACGATGAGGCTAGGCGCGATTGGTTAAACCCCTTGACTGAAAACCCAGAAGCACAAAAAGCGTTCAACCAAAACGAATGGAACCATTACCGTATAGAGGCCATTGGGGACACCCTTAAGACATGGATCAACGATATTCCGGCAGCCTATCTCATTGATGATAAAACCGCTAGTGGATTTATAGGCTTGCAGGTACATAGTATCGGTAAAGACCAACAGGAAGGGACCGAAATCATATGGAAAAGCATAAAGATCATTACCGACAGCCTATCCAAATATTCCAGAAAATCCCCGTTAACCCCAATTGTTACCAAAAACAAACTTACGATTGATGAACAGAAAAAGGGATGGAAATTATTATGGGACGGAGAAACCACCAAAGGTTGGCGAGGTGCTAAATTGGACGGATTCCTTGAGAAAGGATGGGTAATTGAAAACGGGGAATTTTCTGTTTTATCCTCTGGCGGGGGCGAATCACGTGCTGGTGGAGATATTGTAACTACAGAAAAGTATGGGGATTTTGAACTGAAAGTAGATTTTAAAGTTAGAGAGGGCGGTAACAGTGGTATTAAATACTATGTGGATACGCAACTCAATAAAGGCCCTGGTTCTTCTATTGGTTTGGAGTATCAGATATTGGATGATGCAAAACATCCTGATGCAAAACTTGGATTCCACGAAGGAAGTAGAACTATTGCCTCTCTCTATGATTTGATCAAAGCCGACCCTAACAAACCTGTAAACGCCGTTGGAGAATGGAACAGTGCCTACATTCTGTCAAAAGACAATCATGTAGAGCATTGGTTAAATGGGACAAAGGTGTTGGAGTATGAGCGAAAAAGCGATGATTATCTTAAATTGGTATCGGAAAGCAAATATGCCAAATGGCCCAACTTTGGTGAAGGTGACAAAGGAGAAATTTTGCTCCAAGATCATGGGGATCACGTATCGTTTAAAAATATAAAAATACGTTCCGGGAATAACGATAAATAAAAGAAAAAATGACCACAAGAAGAAATTTTATTAAAAAAACCACTATGGGAAGCGCAGCAGTTACTTTAGGAGGTCTGGTACTTCCCAGCACGGGTTATGCGAATATCTTAGGGGCCAATGATCATATAAACTGTGCGGTGATCGGAATCCGTAGTAGAGGAAAGGCCCATGTAACAGCTATTCATCAAGATTCCAATGCCAAAATACTATACAATTGCGATGTGGACGATACCATTCTGGAAGAGCACAATGTGTGGTGCCAAGAAAATATCGGCTATATCCCCAAGGTGGAAAAAGATTTCCGTAAGGTATTGGACGATAAAGATGTGGATGCCGTTTTTATCGCAACACCGGAACATTGGCATGCACCCATGGCCATTATGGCGCTACAGGCGGGCAAACATGTTTACGTGGAAAAGCCCTGTAGCCATAATCCGCATGAAAATGAGCTTTTGGTAGCCGCCCAACAGAAATATGGAAAAAAAGTGCAAATGGGCAACCAACAACGTTCTGCCCAAACCTCTATTAATGCCATAAAGGATATTAGGGAAGGAATTATTGGGGAGGTGTATAAAGGGGAAGCCTATTATTCCAATAATAGAGGTTCTATAGGTATAGGAAATATAACAGATGTCCCAAAAACGTTGGACTGGGAAATGTGGCAGGGTCCTGCACCAAGAATGGCCTACAAAGACAATATACATCCCTACAACTGGCATTGGTTCCACAATTGGGGGACTGGGGAAATCCATAATAACGGCACGCATGAAATTGATATTTGCCGATGGGCACTTGGTGTAGATCTTCCCGAAAGCGTAACCTCTTTTGGAGGTAAATACACCTATAAGGACGATTGGGAATTTGCAGATAACCAACAAGTGACCTATACTTACGCCAACGATAAATTCATCACTTGGACAGGGCACAGTCGCGGGGTTTTAAAACCCGAAAGACCTGGAAGAGGCATCACCATTTACGGAAGTAAAGGTTCTATACAATTGGACCGCAATTTCTATAAATTATATCGTTTGGACGGACATCCCATTAAATTCGAATTTGAGCAATCAACAAGTGCAACCACCAACGTTAGGGGAGAAGGAAGTTTGGATGTGTCGCACGTGGGGAATTTCTTTGATGCTATAAGGGAAGACAAATCCCTGCGGTCAGACATTAAGGATGCCAGCATATCAACCATGCTTTGCCATTTGGGGAACATGGCCCAAGATGTTGGGGCGACTTTAAAAATAGATACTGTTACCGGTAAAGTTTTGAACAACGACAACGCCATGAAAAACTGGAAACGGGAATACCAAGAAGGTTGGGAACCCAAATTATAAAAAAATGGGGGAAATTAATTTATTCGATATTTCTGAAAAAGTAATTATCATAACTGGTGGAACAGGTGTATTGGGCGGCAGTATGGCTGCTTATTTAATCAACGCTGGCGCATTCGTTGTAATCCTTGGGCTATCTCCCGAAAGGACGCAACAAAGAGTTACAGAATTAAAACAAATAAGTTCCAATGTTATCGGAATTTCCGGAAGTGTTTTGGATAAGCAAAATCTAGAAAAGGTAAGAGCGGAAATTATGGAAAAGTGGGGCAAAATTGATGTGTTGATCAATGCTGCTGGCGGAAACATGCCTGGGGCAACAATTGGTGAAGATCAAACTATTTTTGACCTTAAAATGGAGGATTTCAGAAAAGTAACAGAATTGAACTTGGATGGTTCAGTATTGCCTTCACTTGTTTTTGGAGAAGTGATGTCAAAACAAGGTTATGGCAGTATCATTAATATCTCGTCCATGACAGCATCACGTGCGATCACAAGAGTGGTGGGGTATTCAGCATCCAAGGCTGCTATTGATAGTTTTACCAAATGGATGGCTACGGAAATGGCCCTTAAATTTAATGGCAATATCCGTGTTAATGCAATAGCACCTGGCTTCTTTATTGGAAATCAAAACCGTGCTCTTTTAACCAATCCGGACGGAAGCTATACAGAAAGAGGGAAGACTATAATTAATAACACCCCTATGAAACGTTTTGGAAAGGCAGATGAATTGAACGGAACCATACACTGGCTTATTAGTGATGCGGCTTCCTTTGTAACAGGAACCATCGTTCCCATAGATGGTGGTTTTAATGCTTTTAGTGGAGTGTAAATTGCAATTATTCAGTAAACATTTAAAATGAAAATGCAACAAACATGGCGGTGGTATGGCCCAGAGGACCCAGTCTCCTTAAGCGATATAAAACAAGCGGGAGCTACTGGAATTGTATCCGCCTTACACCACATTCCCAATGGAGAAATATGGCCCATCGAAGAAATTAAAAAACGTAAAAATGTAATTGAAGAAGCAGGTTTACAATGGTCTGTGGTTGAAAGTATTCCAGTTCATGAAAATATAAAAACCCGTTCTGGAGATTTTCAATTGCGTATAGAAAACTATAAACGAAGTATTCAGAATTTGGCAAGTTGTGACGTACATATCGTATGTTACAATTTTATGCCTGTTTTGGATTGGACAAGAACCTCATTGGATTATGAAATGCCTGATGGTTCCAGAGCACTTCGTTTTGAAACAGTAGCACTTGCTGCCTTTGAACTACACTTTCTTAAACGACCAGGTGCAAGACACATCTATTCTGAAGTACAACAAGGCCAAGCTAAAAAGTATGTTGAAACGCTATCGGAAGAAGAAAAAACAAAGCTTATAAAAAATATCATCGCTGGGTTGCCTGGAGCCGAAGAAGGCTATACTTTGGAGCAGTTTCAACAGACATTAAATACCTATATTAAAATTGATGCTCAAAAATTGAAAGAACATTTGGTGTCCTTTTTAAAAGAAATTATTCCAATTGCTGCCCAAAATGAAGTATTAATGTGTATTCATCCAGATGATCCCCCATATCCGATATTAGGATTGCCAAGAGTTGTGAGTACCGAAGAGGATTATGCCTATTTATTTGAGCAAGTTCCAAACAGATCTAATGGAATTACTTTTTGCACTGGCTCTTTGGGAGTACGGGCAGATAATAATTTATTGCAAATATTTAAACGATTTGCAGATAGAGTACATTTCATACACCTAAGAAGTACAAAGCGGGATGAGCATGGAAATTTCCATGAAGCCAATCATTTGGAAGGGGACGTAGACATGCATAGTATTGTAAAGGAAGTTTTAATTGAGCAAAAAAGAAGAGCCGAAGATGGAAGGGCTGATACTTCCATTCCGATGCGACCAGACCATGGACATCAGATGTTGGATGATTTAGGTAAAAAGACGAATCCTGGATATTCTGGAATCGGTAGATTAAGAGGGTTGGCCGAACTGAGAGGGTTGGAACTAGGAATTTCAAAAAGCTTACAATTATGAATCAAATAACTTCAATAAATTTTATATCGGACAATTTTTTATTGAATTCGGAAGAGGCTGTGAATTTGTACCATGATTATGCTAAAGACATGCCGATTATAGATTATCACAATCATTTGTCTGCCCAACAAATTGCAGAAAACAAACCTATCGAAAATATCACTGAAGCATGGCTGAGTGGAGATCATTACAAATGGCGTGCAATGCGTGCCAATGGAATCGATGAGAAGTATATTACAGGGACAGCTTCTTTGGAAGAAAAATTCCTTAAATGGGCAGAGACAGTTCCGTATACCGTAAGAAACCCATTGTTCCATTGGACTCATTTGGAGTTGAAACGTTATTTTGACATCGATACTATATTACACCCAAGTTCAGCAAAAGAAATTTATAAAAAAGCAAATGAGATTTTGGCAACTAAGACGCCGGCACAGCTATTGGAACAAATGAAGGTTGAAGTTGTGTGCACCACAGATGACCCTACCGACGACCTATATTATCATCAACAAATTGCACAAGGTAATTTTAAAACCAAAGTTCTCCCAACTTTCCGGTCTGATGAATTATTTTTTATCGGACAACCCAAGTTCATTGCCTATTTGAAAAAACTGGAGGCCAATGTTGAATTTTCCATAAATAACTTCACTGATTTTTTAACCGCAATAGATGCCAGGCTAGAATACTTCCAGCTCAATGGTTGTCGATTGTCCGATTTTGGTGTCGGTGGAGCTATGACCATAGTAGACTTTACAATAGATGAAATTACACTCATTTTCGATAAATGCTTAAAAGGACAAGAACTTTCCCTTTTGGAAATCAACAAATACAGGTCGAGCCTCTTTCTTCATTTAGGAAAAAAATACCATGAAAAAAATTGGGTACAACAATATCATTTAGGTCCAATCAGAAATAACAACAGTCGTTTACAAGAACAATTAGGTTCCGATGTAGGTTGCGATTCTATTGGTGATTATCCCATGGCAGATTTTATGTCAAAATTATTTAAACAACTGGACTCTTCCGATCAATTGACTAAAACAATTAGCTATAATGTAAATCCTTCTCAAAATGAAGTATTTGCAACGATGATGGGCAATTTTAATACCGGTGGTATTCCAGGGAAAATGCAATGGGGATCTGGTTGGTGGTTTATGGATCAAAGAGACGGCATGGAACAACAGTTGAATACGCTTTCCAATATGGGATTGTTGAGTCGATTTATTGGTATGCTGACTGATAGCCGCAGTTTTTTCTCGTTTCCCAGACATGAATATTTTAGAAGAATTTTGTGCAATCTAATTGCTGAAGATATTAAGAATGGATTGGTGCCAAATGACCTATCTTTTTTGGGAAAAATGATACAGGATATATGCTATAACAACGCAGTGGATTATTTTGATTTTAATTGATAAGATGAAATATAAGATAATACTACTCCTATTCCTTTTATGTGGATTAATATCCTGTAAAAAGGATGTAGGGAATACCAAAGTTCTTTATTTGGCTCATAATCTACCCCAAACGCATCCTGTTCACAAAGGTATTTTAACTCTTCAGGAGGTATTGGAAAGAAAATCCGAAGGGAAGTTAAAAATTAAAATTTTCGCTGATGGACAGCTAGGTTCAGAACGAGAAGTATTGGAATTATTACAAATCGGCAGTGTTGCAATAACCAAGGTGAGTGCCGCTACTTTGTCCAATTTTGTTCCAGAATACCATGTATTGGGCATCCCGTATTTGTTTCGTGATAACGAACATAAATTTAATGTACTGGAAGGGGAAATTGGGAAATCGATATTGGAAAAAGGCAGTAAATATTGGCTTCGCGGACTTTGCTATTATGATGCGGGTAACAGAAGTTTTTATACTAAATCCAAAGCAATTAGAACGCCGGAAGATTTAAGAGGACTCAAAATAAGGGTCATGAACAACCAAATGTCTATTAATATGGTGAATGCTTTGGGAGGTTCAGCCACTCCCATGGCCTATGGGGAATTATATACGGCTATCCAACAAGGGGTCGTTGATGGGGCGGAAAATAACCCTCCATCATTTGTCGGCTCCAATCATTACGAGGTAAGCAAATACTATACGTTGGATCAGCATTCCGCGGTGCCCGATGTTTTACTTATAAGCACAAAATATTGGAGAAAATTATCACAACAAGAACAAAATTGGGTACAAGAGGCAGCGGATGAATCTTCACAGGCACAAAAGATATTTTGGAGCCAATCTGTAGCAGAATCAATGAAAATAGCAAAAGATTATGGTATTGAAATTATTATCCCCGAAAAATCACTGTTTGCAGAGCAATCCAAATCGGTATTGGAAGAATTCAAAAAAGAATACCCAAGAATGGCAGCCTTGGCAAATCAAATTAAAGCACAGTAGTTATGAAATGGCCCGACCTGATTTTCAATAGAGTGATCCGATTCATAGAGTATTTTTTGGTAACCCTTTTTGCTCTTTTACTACTAGATGTTTTATGGCAAGTTTTTTCGAGATATATTTTATCCACTTCCTTTTCATTTACAGAAGAATTTGCTCGTTTTTCATTGATCTGGTTGTCCATATTAGGGGCAGCATATCTCAATGCAAAAAGAGAACATTTATCCATGGATTTCTTGTACAGGAAATTTTCAGCCCCAACCAAGAAGAAAGTATCCATTCTTATTGAATTATTCATCTTCTTATTTGCATTAATAGTAATGGTGATCGGAGGGTTTAATTTGGTTTATACAACACTTCATTTAGAGCAACTTTCGGGCACATTACGTATTCCATTGGGGTATGTATATTCCATAATGCCCTTTAGTGGACTGCTAATTATGTGTTTTTCTGTGTATCATATTTCAAAAATTTTTACCAATCAAATAACAGATTAGCCATGAGTATTGAAGTTGTTAGCATATTGGTTTTATTTGTTAGCTTTTTTATATTGTTAATGCTAAAGGTTCCTGTAGCCTACTCCATAGGTATTTCGACAACAATTAGTTTATTATTAAATATTGACAAAATGCCAGGCTTAACAACTATAGCACAGCGCATGACTATTGGGCTTGATAGTTTTGCGCTCTTGGCAATTCCGTTTTTTGTGCTGGCAGGAGAGATTATGAAACGTGGCGGCATTGCAAACCGACTTATAAATTTTGCCAAATCATTGGTAGCAAGCCTTCCAGGAGGTTTGGCATATGTAAACGTCTTGGCATCCATGTTATTTGGCGCAATTTCGGGTTCGGCAATAGCTGCAACTTCTGCCATTGGAAGTATTATGACCGATAGAATGGAAGAAGAAGGATACCCTAGAGAATTTAGTGCCTCTGTAAATATTACCTCTTCAACAACGGGTTTGTTAATTCCACCTAGTAATATTTTAATTGTGTATGCATTGGCAAGTGGTGGGACAGCATCGGTGGCTGCCTTATTTATTGCAGGTTATTTGCCCGGAATTTTATTGGGGATTGCGTTAATGGGCTATATAGCCTTTGTTGCCATTAAAAGAGGTTTTTCCAAAGGGAAAAGAGTACCACTTGTTGAAATATGGACTTATTTTAGAAAGGCCTTTTTCAGTCTACTTTTATTGATCATTGTTGTGGGTGGTATTGTTGCCGGTATATTTACGGCTACAGAGGCATCAGCTATTGCCGTATTATATGCTGCAGTATTATCCTTAATTTATGGAAATATAAAGACAAAAGATTTTCCTGATATATTATTGGCAAGTGCCAAAACTACAGCGATTGTTATGTTCTTGATTTGTACTTCAATGGCAATGTCATGGTTGTTTTCCTTTGAAAGTATTCCCCAATTAATGAGCAGTTTTCTCTTAGAGCAGTTCAGTAACAAGTTTGTGATTTTTTTAATCATCAATATTATTTTACTGGTGATAGGAACTTTTATGGATATAACCCCGGCAGTTCTAATATTTACACCCATTTTTTTACCCGTTGTGACCGCATTGGGAATGCACCCGGTACATTTTGGAATTGTAATGGTCCTAAACCTATGTATAGGATTATGTACACCCCCAGTGGGCACCATTCTTTTTGTAGGTAGTGGTGTTGCCAACATATCGGTTTCCCAAGTGATAAAACCCTTGCTTCCTTTCCTTGCAATAATGATAATTGTGTTACTTTTAGTGAGTTATATACCAGAAATATCAATGATTTTGCCCAAATTATTTAATTTATAAACAGTTTTAGGAATGAATAAAGTAGTGACATTTGGAGAGATCATGCTACGGTTGGCACCTCCAGGTTTTTTAAGATTTTCACAAGCAAACAGCTTTGATGTCGTATATGGGGGTGGAGAATCGAACGTAGCGGTTTCATTGGCAAATTATGGAGTGCCCGTGGATTTTGTAACCCGTTTACCTCAAAATGATATAGGAACCTGCGCCATGATGGAAATGCGTAAACGAGGAGTGGGAGTAGACAAAATTGTTTATGGAGGCGAACGACTAGGGATATATTTTCTTGAAACCGGTGCTGTTTCAAGAGGATCTAAAGTCGTCTATGACCGGGCACATTCTGCAATAGCAGAAATTGAACCTGGTATGATCAACTGGGAAGAAGTTTTTGAAGGTGCAACATGGTTTCATTGGACAGGCATTACACCTGCTATTTCCCAGGGAGCCGCCGATGTTTGCTTGGAAGCTGTAAAGGTAGCTAGCAAAATGGGCATTACAATTTCTACCGATCTAAACTACCGTGCTAAACTTTGGAAATATGGTGTGGAACCTGAGGCAGTAATGACAGAACTTACCTCTTACTGCGATGTTATTTTAGGAAATGAAGAAGATGCGGAAAAGCATTTCGGAATCAAACCGGAAGGATTGGATATTACCACCCAGGGACATGATGTAAAAGCAGAGGCCTTTCTATCAGTTTGTGAGCAAATGATGGAGAAATTTCCAAAGGCCAAAAAAGTAATTACAACCTTGAGAGGTTCTATTTCAGCATCCCATAATACATGGGCGGGAGTGTTATACGATGGCACAACAATGTACGAATCCCGTCAATATCAAATCACGGATATTGTAGATCGGGTTGGCGGGGGTGATTCCTTTATGGGAGGCTTAATCTATGGCCTACTGCAATATCCCGAGGACGACCAGAATGCATTGAACTTTGCAGTTGCGGCATCCTGTTTAAAACACACAATTAAGGGTGATGCGAATTTGGTCACTGTGGAGGAAGTACAAAAATTAATGGGGGGTGATGCCTCAGGAAGAGTTTCAAGATAAACATAATACTATGGCACAATTTTCAAGAATTGAAGTAGCAACGGCAATGAAAGACACAGGGTTGGTTCCTTTGTTTTTTAGCAACGATATAGCGTTGAGCAAGAGCGTGCTAAAAGCTTGCTACGAGGGAGGGGGCCGATTAATGGAGTTTACTGCCCGTGGAGATTTCGCCCATGAAGTTTTTGGTGAATTAACAAAATATGCCATCGCCAATCTCCCTGGAATGATCATGGGAGTGGGTTCTGTTACCGATGGTGCTGCAGCATCATTATATATGGCATTGGGAGCGAATTTTGTGGTGACCCCGGTTTTAAGGGAAGATATTGCCATTGTATGTAACCGACGTAAGGTATTGTGGTCACCAGGCTGTGGAACACTAACTGAAATTGCAAGGGCTGAAGAATTGGGGTGTGAAATCGTAAAATTGTTCCCAGGGGATGTTTATGGGCCACAATTTGTGAAAGGCATTAAAGGTCCACAACCCTGGACAAGTATTATGCCAACCGGAGGGGTCTCGCCAACAGAAGAAAACTTATCGGCTTGGTTTAATGCTGGCGTTACTTGTGTTGGTATGGGTTCTAAATTAATTACCAAGGACATATTGAATAAAAAAGATTTTGATCAACTGAAAAGTAAGGTCAAGGATACCCTACAAATAATCAATGATATCAGGAACAAATAAGGGATATGGGATACCTATACTAATTGCACAAGGAAGATTTAAATTTGATATTTGCTACACATAGATCCCAACCAAATTACACTTCAAGAAAATTGAATCATGTCGTAAACAAACTATCGAATGAATAGAAGAAACTTTGTAAAAGGGGCGGTTTTAGGTTCTGCAACCACGATCCTGGGCACTGATATTGTGTTCAGTGCATTAATCCCGAAAGGTTATCAACCCTTGTTACTCCAGGACCCCGATCCCTTTAAAATGTTTAACCTTGACAAGGGTATGGTGGTTTTGAACAATAAGCCATGGAATATTGAGGCTAAGGCGCATCTCCTTGACGACAAGATCACCCCCAATAAATATATGTTCATAAGAAACAATGGGCTTATTACAGAGACTATCGATGCCAGTAACTGGACATTGACCATTGATGGAGAATCTGCTAAACAGCAAAAAACGTATACGCTGGCAGATCTAAAGTCCAAATTTTCCCAATACACCTACCAACTCACCCTGGAATGTGGGGGTAATGGCCGTAGTGAGTTCGACCCTCCCGCCAAAGGTAATCAATGGACAGTGGGTGCGGTATCCTGTGCTACATGGACAGGGGTAAGATTGCGTGATGTGTTGGAAGATGTTGGTGTAAAAGATGACGCTATATATGTTGGTTACCATGCTGCCGATGTCCACCTTAGTAGAGATCCCGGTAAAGAACCTATTTCCAGGGGAGCTCCAATGCCCAAAGCATTACAGGATGAGACATTATTGGCCTTCAAAATGAACGGGGAAGATATTCCTATAGCGCATGGTTACCCACTTCGATTGGTAGCGGGCGGTTGGCCAGCCTCTGTTTCAGGCAAATGGGTAAATCGAATTAGTGTACGAAACATTGTTCACGACGGTACTAAGATGACAGGAAATGCTTATCGGGTTCCGTGTAATCCTGTAGCACCAGGAGATAAGGTAAAGGACGAGGATATGTGTATTATAGAATCAATGCCGGTAAAGTCCTTGATTACCTATCCCAAATCAGGGGCCACCATTAAACAGGGTAAGCAACTCAACATCAGAGGCCATGCATGGGCAGGAGAGCTGGAAGTGTCAAATATGGAATATTCAATTGACTTTGGTGCTACATGGAACGTATGTCCAATAGAAAAACCTGTCAACCGTTTGGCTTGGCAACACTTTTCCGCTAGCATAGATTTCCCAAAGAAAGGCTATTATGAGGTATGGGCAAGAGCCACGGATTCCAGGGGAGTTAGTCAACCTATGTTATTGCCTGGGTGGAATCCAAAAGGATATTTAAATAACGCTTGTCATAGAATTGCAATTAAAGTCGGTTAATGGAAGATTACGAAAAGCTAGCTAAAAGCGCAAAACAGATACGCAGAATGGTATTGACCATATTCCTGGTTTTTATAGCAATAGCAGGTATTCTGGTCTATCTATTGATAGATCCCACACTTTCCGCTTTTAAATCAAACGAGCCCGCACAGGAATATATAAAAGTGCAGGATGTTGATGAAGAGGACTTTGATAAGATAGAAAATGGAATTCATGTCCGCACTGGCTTTATAGCAGCACAGGGGTTGACGGAGGTTGTAAACAATTGCACCAATTGTCATTCATCCCAATTGGTCATCCAAAACAGAATGAACAGGGAACGTTGGATAGCCACCATACGATGGATGCAGGAAACGCAGAATTTATGGGATTTGGGAAATAATGAAGAAATTATCGTGAACTATCTGGTTACCAACTATCCCCCATTGAAAATGGGAAGAAGAGAAGCGTTGACAAATATTGAATGGTATGAATTAAGGGATTAGTATATTGATTATTTTACTATGGTGTAGCAATCAAGTAATTTAGAAATGTTTGAAGATGAATAAATTCTAATAAAAAGGCAAACAGTCTTTTATTGGATAATAGTCACTTCCTTAACAATTTAACTCCCATTAAAAAATATGTCACACAAATTTTGTGGGAAAGGATGTAAAAATTTCAGTTTTAAAAAGCAAAAAGCCTTAATTATCAATAAGATAAAAAAGGCTTTTGCGGTCCGGACGGGACTCGAACCCGCGACCCCCTGCGTGACAGGCAGGTATTCTAACCAACTGAACTACCGAACCGTGGCGTTTAGCGGTTGCAAATATACATCGCTAATTCAATTGCACAAACAATTTTTACTAAAAATATGGTAGGGTTCAAAGAAATTTTTGCCGTTCGATCATATAGGTGTTCAATACCTTGGAAAAATTAGCATGTATATCTACGTCCACGTACTTAATTTTATATTGGGCACATTTTAATTTCAGCGTATCGAAGTACGTGCCAATCTGTTGCTCATACCCCTCTTTTACTGAATCAGCGTACAGATCAATATAATCTCCAGTCTCGACATCCATGAATCGTTTGGGGGTATTCTCAAAATTAAAATGAACCTCTTTGTCCTTATCCATTAAATGAAAGAGTACAACTTCGTGCTTATTATATTTTAAATGACGTAGCGCATCGAACAAGGTATCATCATCCGTGGCAGTTTGAAACATATCCGTAAATAAAAAAATTAAGCTACGACGCTTTAGTTTTTCAGCTATCAGATGTAAATAAGTATAAGTCTGTGTATTCCTTGCAGGTTTGGTGTCAGAACTTATCTCACTCAGTTTTGCCAACAACATCTGATGGTGGCGTTCACTACTTTTTTCTGGGGTATAGAAACTATAGTTATCCGAATACACACTCAGTCCTACCGCGTCACGTTGCTTTTTAAGGATATTCATCAAGGCCGCCATGGCCAATACCCCAAAGCCGATCTTATTTAAATTATTGATGTTCAGGTTCTGTATTTCCGGGTAGTACATGGAGGCCGAATTGTCCAAGATCATATGGCACCGTAGATTCGTTTCCTCCTCGTAGCGTTTTGTATACAACTTATCCGTCTTTGCAAATAATTTCCAATCTATATGCTTGGTACTTTCACCGCTATTATAAATTTTATGCTCTGCAAATTCTGCTGAAAATCCATGGAAAGGGCTTTTGTGGATACCACTTATAAAACCTTCAACAACTTGACTTGCCAAGAGTTCCAGGTTTTGGAACAATGATGATTTATGTAATTCGGATTGGAGTTTCATTGTATAACTAAGGTAAGAAACAAATGGTTGCCACAAAATAAATTCCAAGGCTCAACTCTAAAACTTCTTAAAATAAAAAAGGGCCTGACAAATGCCAGGCCCTTTTTTATCTGTAGTTCTTCATTTAGATCAATGCATCAATAGCATCGGTGTATACCTTTTTAGGAGATACCCCAACTTGCCTATTAATGATTTCACCATTTTTAAAAACCAAAACTGTAGGGATGTTACGCACCCCATATTTTGCAGCAAATTCTTGGTTAGCGTCAACATCTACCTTACCTACCACGGCCTTTCCTTCATAATCATTACTAACTTCCTCTATTATTGGACCTACCATTCTACAGGGTCCACACCATGCTGCCCAAAAATCTACAACTACTGGTTTATCGCTCTTTAAGACTAGTTCGTCAAAAGTTGCGTCTGTTATTTCTAATGCCATTTTATTTTGTTTTAATATTAGACAAATTTAGTCAATTATTTTTCCTTTTCCTTACGAACACTATATTCGTTTTACTTATGGTGATATTGGCAAAATTTATATACTCATTTTTAGCTCTTCAAAGACCGTTTTAGAACATTTGGGGAGCTTGCCAGGACTAATTTAATTTATAGTGTACTTCATTATCTTCCAAGTGCGCCAATAATTCAGAGGATATTTGTACTTTTTGTTTTCTACTTGATAAATTGACCTTTATCTGGTCTTCCATTTCATAGACAATAAAATGCAAGGGATGGCTACCTTTATGGGAAATTAAGGTATCCTTTAAATCATGGATACTTTCTTCTTTTAATTGGTCTATATCCAGTTTTATGGTCAATTTTTTTGCGTAGGCTTCCATTACATCCTGCAACATCATCACCGTGTTGTACTGTAAACGTGGATCCCCTTTCTTACCAGTTTCCCTATTTGTCCAACCTTCCCGCACCAATACTTTAAAGAATGCAAAAGAGTTGATCATAAGAAAGTGGCGGAACTTTAAATATTCCTCTCCAAAAATCCTGAACTCAAAAGAATCGGTATAATCCTCCATGGTGAACAAGGCCCAACCTTTTCCGTTTTTGGATATCCTATGCTGTACATCCGTAATAACGCCAGCAAACGAAAGTTCCCGATTTACATGGTCCTCCAAATGGTTTAAAAACGATACATTGGCATTACTAAATGCCTTAATTTCAGTTTTAAAATCATCCAATGGGTGTCCGGAGATGTAAATTCCAACGACCTCTTTTTCCCTTCGGAGTTTTTCCATTGTACCCCATTTTTCACATGGTGGCACAACGGGTTCGGGTATTTGTACATCACTGGCATCGCCAAATAAGCTTACTTGGGATGAATTTTCACTTTCTTGGTACTTTGCCCCATATTTCATCACCTTTTCCAAAAAGGTAATTCCATCTCCTTCATCATGGAAATATTGAGCTCTATGTGATTTCCCAAAAGAATCGAAGCCTCCAGCAACAGCTAAATTTTCAAAGGCTTTCTTGTTTGCGCACCTTAAGTCTACACGTTTTGCCAAATCAAATACAGATTTGTACGGGCCTTCCTCTTTTCGTTGTTCTACGATGGTCTCTACTGCGGCTCGTCCTACTCCCTTAACGGCACCCATTCCAAAACGCACGGCATTATCCTTGTTTACAGCAAATTTATAATACGACTCATTCACATCAGGACCCAATACCGGTAGACCCATGCGCTTACATTCCTCCATGAAAAAGGTCACTTGTTTTATGTCATTCATATTATTGGATAGAACTGCAGCCATATACTCGGCTGGATAATGGGCCTTTAAATAAGCAGTTTGATAGGCAATGTATGCATAGCATGTAGAGTGACTTTTGTTGAAGGCATAGGAAGCAAAGGCCTCCCAATCCTTCCATATTTTTTCCAATATTTCCCGAGGATGACCGTTCTTTTCACCACCATCCAAAAACTGTGGTTTTAATTTTTGTAGCAGAGCAAAAATCTTTTTCCCCATGGCCTTTCGCAAAACATCGGCTTCACCTTTGGTAAAACCTGCCAGTTTTTGCGATAACAACATCACCTGTTCCTGATACACAGTAATACCATAGGTTTCTTTAAGGTATTCCTCCATTTCAGGGAGGTCATAGGTAATCTCCGCCATGCCATTTTTCCTGGAAATAAACGTAGGGATGTACTCCATGGGTCCTGGACGGTACAATGCGTTCATAGCAATAAGGTCATCAAAGACCGATGGTTTAAGATCCTTCAAATGCTTTTGCATGCCAACGGACTCATATTGAAAAATACCAACGGTATCTCCCTTTTGGAAAAGCTCATACGTTTTTTCATCGTCCAAAGGAAAATCATCGGGCACCAACTGAATGCCGTGTTTTGCCTTTACAATTTTAACGGTGTCCTTGATCAGGGTCAACGTTTTTAACCCCAGGAAGTCCATCTTCAACAGTCCCGCACTTTCCACAACCGAGTTATCAAACTGGGTCACATAAAGATCCGAATCCTTTGCCGTGGCCACAGGGACAAAGTTGGTAATGTCATCTGGTGTTATAATCACGCCACAGGCATGGATTCCAGTATTCCGCAATGAACCTTCAAGTACACGTGCCATCTTCAAGGTTTGACCCTCCAAATCGTCACCTTCCGAAATATTCAATAATTCGTGCACCTTTACCAAGTCTTCCGCACGGAATTTCTTTTTTAAATCGGCCTCACTCACATCAAAAATCTTTCCGAGTTTGGACATGGTCGGAATTAATTTGGCAATCCTATCGGCATCCCCTAAAGGCAAATCCAATACCCTGGCCGTATCCCGAATAGAGGATTTGGCGGCCATGGTGCCATAAGTAATGATCTGTGCTACCTGGTTTGCCCCGTATTTATTAATCACATAATCCATGACCCTGCCCCTGCCCTCATCATCGAAATCTATATCTATATCGGGCATGGATACCCTATCCGGGTTCAGGAATCTCTCAAAAAGCAAATCATATTTCAACGGGTCTATATTGGTGATCTTTAAACAATAGGCCACCACAGATCCTGCAGCAGAACCTCTACCAGGTCCTACGGATACATCCATACTCCGTGCTTCCCGAATAAAATCTTCTACAATTAAAAAGTAACCTGGATAACCAGTATTCTTTATAACATCTAATTCAAAATCTATGCGCTCCTGTATCTCCGGGGTAATTTCCGGGTAACGCTTTTTTGCGCCTTCATAAGTGATGTGTCGCAAATAGGCATTTTCTCCTCGTTTTCCTCCATCTGATATATCCTCATCCACCCTAAATTGGGAAGGAATATCAAATTTGGGCAAAAGCACGTCCCTGGCCAGTTCATAAGGCTCAATCTTATCCACAATCTCCTGAATATTGAGTATAGATTCTGGGAGATCATGAAATTTTTCTTTCATTTCCCCAGATGACTTAAAGTAATACTCCTGATTGGGCAGGCCGTAACGATAGCCACGTCCGCGGCCTATTGGAGTTGCTTGCTTTTCACCATCTTTAACACATAACAAAATATCGTGAGCATCCGCATCTTCCTTGGCACAGTAGTAAGTATTATTGGTAGCTACCAATTTAACCTGATGCTTTTTTGCAAGCATTACCAACACTTGATTTACACGATCCTCATCTTCCTGTCCATGCCGCATGATCTCGAGATAGAGGTCATGCCCAAACTGGCCCTTCCACCACAATAATGCTTCCTCTGCCTGTTTCTCACCAACATTCAATACCTTCCCAGGAACCTCACCGTAAAGGTTCCCTGTAAGTACAATAATATCTTCTTTGTATTGCTCAATGACCTTTCGGTCTATACGTGGTACATAATAGAATCCTTCGGTATAAGCAATGGAAGACATTTTTGCCAGATTGTGGTAGCCCTTTTTGTTCTTGGCCAAAAGCACAATCTGATACCCATAATCCTTCACATTCTTGTTGGTATGGTCATCGCAAACAAAAAATTCACAACCCATTATCGGCATTATTTCATGTTCCGAAAGGACCTCGCCTTTTTCAATCGCCTCGGCTTTTCTTTGCTTAACTAGGGCATTGTGTGCCTTAACCTCTTTTACAAAATGAAAGGCACCCATCATATTGGCATGATCCGTTAGGGCCACAGCAGGCATATTTTCTTTGGCAGCGGATTTGATCAAATCTTTTATATTGATCGTGGATTGCAAGACCGAAAATTGGGAATGATTATGTAAATGCACGAACTGGGCATCTGCAAGACTTTCAATATTTTCCTTGATCTCGTCCTGCGAGATTTTGCTGGTATCCTTGTCCCAGAGTTGGTCCGCTATTTTTTTGGAAGCCTTCTTTAGATTAATATGCTTTAAACCGATAAGCTCAATTTCCAAAGGATTGGCTTCAGAAAAATCATGGAAATAGTCGGGTTGCACATCCAGTTGCTCTTGGGTATAATGCTGTCTGCGTAGCAGTTCCAAAAAACAACGTGTAGTGGCCTCTACATCAGCCGTGGCATTGTGAGCCCCGGAGAAGGGTTTATTGAACAAATATTGATGGAGTTCGGTAAGTGTGGGCAATTTAAACTTGCCGCCCCGTCCTCCCGGAATTTGGCAAAGCAATGCTGTCGCTTCCGTACAGGTATCCAATACCGGAAGTTCCTGAAGAAGATTTTTAACCTGTAATCTATGAAATTCGGCGCCCATTATATTGACATCAAAACCAAGGTTCTGACCCACAATAAACTTTGCCTTGGAAAGGGCTTCGTTAAATTTTTCCAATACCTCCACCAAGGGAATCCCCTTTTCTTGTGCAAGTGCAGTTGAAATACCATGGATTTGTTCTGCATCATAAGGAATATTGAATCCCTCTGGCTGCACCAAATAATCCTGATGATCGACCAGGTTTCCCATGGAATCGTGCAACTGCCAGGCCAACTGTATGCAACGGGGCCAATTGTCCGTATCGGTAAAAGGAGCGTTCCACCGTTTGGGCAAACCGGTGGTCTCGGTATCAAAAATCAGGTACATAAAGATTGTTTTATCAGTATGATTAAGGTAGCCATAAAAATATGGAAATGTTCCTTTTCGACAAGATAGAATTGTTATGAGTTATTAACTTCTGTTTTAACCAATATTAATTTATAAAAACATATTGCCCATTTATTAAAATGAAGTATATTTGCACCCGCTTAGCTTTTAGGCGATAAAAGAATTAATAACTTGGGTCGGGCACCCTACAAAATTAATGTGATATGCCAGTTAAAATTAGATTACAGAGACACGGAAAAAAAGGAAAACCATTTTACTGGGTAGTAGCCGCGGATTCGCGTGCTAAAAGAGATGGTAAATTCTTGGAGAAATTGGGAATCTATAATCCCAATACCGATCCTGCCACAATAGAACTTAATGTGGACAATTCGGTTGAATGGTTGCAAAACGGGGCACAGCCCTCTGAAACAGCAAAAAGAATCCTATCCTATAAAGGAGTACTTCTAAAACACCATTTATTGGGAGGTGTTCGTAAAGGAGCATTGACCGAAGAACAAGCAGAAGAAAAGTTTGTTGCTTGGTTGGGTGAGAAAGAAAAATTGGTAAACACTAAAGTAGATGGTTTGGCAAAAGCCAATGCAGAAGTGAAAGCCAAGGCTTTGAAAGCAGAAAAAGAAGTCAATGAAAAACGTGCATTAGCTGCTGCTGAAGCAGTAGCTCCGGAAGAAGCTGAAATAGTGGAAACCGCACCAATAGTAGAGGAAGCTGCCACTGAAGAAGTTGAAGTTACACCTGTTGCAGAAGAAGCTGCTGTAGTGGAAGAGCCTGTTGCTAAGAAAGAAGAAGCTGCTCCTGTAGTAGAAGAAACAGCTGTAGTGGAAGAGCCTGCTGCAAAGAAAGAAGAAGCTGCTAAAGCTAAGGAAGCTGCACCTGCAGATTCCAAGGAAAAGAAAT
Organism: uncultured Flavobacteriaceae bacterium; assembly: GCA_964194835.1. GTDB lineage: Bacteria > Bacteroidota > Bacteroidia > Flavobacteriales > Flavobacteriaceae > CAXMOE01. The sequence goes on from CAXMOE010000002.1 coordinate 32,661, forward strand.
AGTCACTGGGACGATGCGAAAGGAAGATTGTTTCTACCTCGGTAAAATCGTTTCAAAATTTAGTTATAAGGGTGAGGTCTTAATTAAATTGGACACGGACGATCCCGAAATCTACGAAAATATGGAATCAGTATTTGTTTCTTTGGGAAGCAATCTGGTTCCATTTTTTATTGAAAAATGCGTCTTGCACAAATCCAGCCTTCTTCGAATTCGTTTTGAGGAAGTTAACAATGAGTCAGATGCCGACAAGGTAATGGGCACCAAGCTTTATTTACCCTTGAAATTCCTGCCAAAACTTACAGGCAATAAATTTTATTATCATGAGGTCATTGGATTTACTATGCTAGACAGTATACATGGTGATATCGGAACTATACAAAGTGTAAATGACACCACCGCACAAGCCTTATTCGAAGTTATAAAAAACGACAAGCAATTATTGATTCCTATCAATGATGAAATTATAACCAAGATAGATCGGGAAAATAAAACCATATTTGTAAATACCCCCGAAGGTCTAGTGGATTTATACCTTGGATAAACAACTTCCAAGATCAAGACAGTGCTTTTCATGAACCTCCCTATATATTTAGGGTTTTGCTAATTTAAAACATAGCATTATGAACAAATTCCTGTATTTGTCGGTTTTACTATTGGGGCTCTATTCCTGCGGTAATCATGTGACCAAAAAACAAGTAACAAACAAACTCCCGAATATAATTCTAATTTTCACAGACGATCAGGGATATCAAGATGTGGGTGTTTTTGGTTCTCCTGACATAGCGACGCCTCATTTGGACAATATGGCCAAAGAAGGGGTTAAATTGACCAATTTTTATGCCGCACAGGCGGTCTGTTCAGCTTCCAGGGCAGGAATATTGACTGGTTGCTACCCAAACCGGATCGGAATACACAATGCCCTCATGCCCAACAGTAAAATAGGACTGAATCCGACTGAGACTACAATGGCAGATATGCTAAAAAATAAGGGATATAAGACTGCTATTTTTGGAAAATGGCATCTTGGAGACCATCCTAATTTTATGCCCAATAATCAAGGTTTTGATGAATATTTTGGAATTCCATATTCCAATGATATGTGGCCTTTACACCCTCAACAAGGACCTATATTTAATTTTGACCCCCTTCCATTATATGAAAATGAATCCGTTGTCGACACCCTAACGGACCAATCATTTTTAACAACTGCAATCACCGAAAGAAGTGTAGATTTCATAAAAAGGAATAAAGACAATCCGTTTTTCCTTTACGTTGCCCATCCGCAACCCCATGTACCTCTTTATGTTTCGGAAAAGTTTAAAGGGAAATCAGAAAGAGGACTCTATGGTGATGTGATTATGGAAATAGATTGGTCCGTCGGTCAAATATTGAATGCTTTAAAAATGAACGATTTGGATGACAATACAGTTGTCATTTTTACATCCGACAATGGTCCTTGGCTTGCCTATGGAGACCATGCAGGTAGTGCCCAACCATTTAGGGAAGGCAAAGGAACAGCTTGGGAAGGTGGGCATAGGGAACCATTTATTATTAAATATCCCAAAAAATTACGTCCTGGTACAACTATAGATATACCTATAATGGCAATCGATATTTTACCGACCATTGCCGAGTTAACAGAATCCGACCTACCGAAAACAAAGATCGACGGAAAAAGTGTCTGGAAAATTTTAACAGGAGAAAACTCAAAAAGCCCCCAAGAGGCCTATTTCTTTTACTATAAAGTGAATGAACTGCACGGTGTGCGGTATGGAAAGTGGAAATTGTATTTCCCACATAATTACAGAACCATGAATGGCCAAGACCCTGGGAAAAATGGTCTTCCGGGAGAATATAAATTCGTGGATTTGGAGCACATTGAGCTATATGACGTATCCAAGGATATTGGTGAAACCCATAATGTGGCTCAAGAAAATCCAGATATAGTTGCAGAAATCAAAACACTGGCTGATGGGATGCGGGCTAAACTGGGCGATGCCCTTACCGAGGTGGATGGCTCCGAAACCAGGCTCCCCGGAATTGTGGAATAAGCAAAAAATTTGCACTCGATAATATTATTTTCTCCTAATGAAAAACCCTTTTAAGTTTAAACAATTCACCATCCATCAAGATCAGTGTGCCATGAAAGTGGGTACGGATGGAGTATTGCTGGGTGCTTGGGCTACTTTAGATCATGAGCCTAATTCAATCTTGGACATTGGCGCCGGAACCGGGCTGATTGCCCTAATGCTTGCTCAAAGAAGTCCTGCCCAGACCATAGATGCAATTGAGATCGAAACAGAAGCTTACGAGCAATGTGTAGGCAATTTTGAGGCCTCTTCTTGGGGAGATCGCCTATTTTGCTATCATGCCGGACTGGATGAATTTGTTGAAGAATTGGAAGAACAGTACGACCTAATTGTTTCTAATCCTCCCTTTTATTCGGAAGATGTTACCAGTGGTAATAGTTCAAGGGATAAGGCCAGACAAAATAGCTCATTGCCTTTTAATGATTTGTTGCAGGGAGCTTCGAAATTGCTTTCCACGGCTGGGGTTTTTTCTGTAATTGTCCCCTTTAAGGAAGAAGGGCGGTTTATAAAATTGGCATCAGAGGTGCATCTTTTTCCAAAACGGATTACACGGGTAAAAGGAAATTCCTCTACAGAAACTAAACGAAGTCTATTGGAATTTAGTTTTGCCGAGACCGAATTTTCCGTAACGGAGCTCATAGTTGAAAAAGAGCGACACCAATATACTCCGGCCTATATTGATCTTACCAAGGATTTCTATTTAAAAATGTAGTCCCTAAAGTCTCCTTTTGATAGGTCGTGTTAGACAGGTAGGACCACCACCTCCCTTGACACTAATTTCCTCACCCTTATAAATGAATACCTCGCATCCCGCATTTTTAAGAGCAGATACAGTTATTGGATTTCCATAAACCATAATACATTTTCTTGGAGCCACGGCCAATACATTGCAGCCCATGGATTCAAACTCCTGATCGGGCACTTCTACCAATTGAAAACCTCTACGGATCAGTTCCTTCCTAAACCTTATTGGCATTAATGGTGAATATACCACCGCCAAATCCTTGTCCACTGGGCTGAAAATTGACATTAAATGGAATACATCGGACTGTCCTTTATAATGTGGCAAATCAACTACCATAATTTGAATATTGAAAGGCGATAGCAGGTTCTTAAGTTGTTCTATACCTTCCATATTGGTTCTATAAGTATGCCCAACTGCCATGGTGTTTTCATCCAACCAGGCAACATCACCTCCTTCCAAGGTTCCAGGAGATTTTATTGCTCCAAGAATCTTGATATTGTTGGCTTCGTATACTGTTCTTTGCGCATTGGGCTCGGGCATTCTTAATGATTTGCCCATATTACATAAAATTACACCATAATTGGTAGCAATGGAGGCATCCCGACAATAGATAGAATCTATGGTGACATTGGTAACCTCGGGCATGTAGCATATGTTGGGCACTGTCTTAGCAAGCAGGGATTCAAACACTTTATATTCTTCCCTTGCCCAATCAAAATTGGGCTGGGACAGATAATTTAGTGCAACCCATTCCTCTTTCAACCTCGTCTCATTTACAAATGCCTGATCAACCGTTTTGATAAAAACAGATTCCAATTTGTGGAATTCAGAATGACTGGTATACTCCATTTGTGCAAATTTAACTCGACTCTCCATTTCTCCATTTCATCCAAACATAAAAAAGGTATTCCGGCCAACAATAGTATAAATCCTCAAAAAACAGCTTTCTCACCTGCTCCACAAATCGCCAATAAGGGATAAGAAAATGCCCTCACCTATCATATTACCAATTACCAAGGAGGATCTCATCCATAGACCCACTTTTTTTATTGGAATCCTGACTCATGAGGGAGGACAAATAAAAATAAATACATATAAATTAGTTACTTTTGGTTGGCTTGTCCTTCGAATGTACAAATTAAATTCTTCATGCATCCACACTTTAATATTGACCCGGATATTACCAAAGCCAATACCCTTCCGGCCTCTTTTTATCGAGATCCTGAAATTTTTGAGGCCATAAAAAAATTAATCTTTTGTAGGTCCTGGCAATGGATCGGACATGAAAATAAGGTAGAATCAAACCAACAGATCTATCCATTTACGTTGTTGGACAGTTATTTGACCGAGCCCATGGTTTTAACAAAGGACATTGCTAATAAAATACACTGTTTAAGCAATGTTTGCACACACCGAGGTAACCTTGTCGTAAACCATACAGGTAAAGCAAAAAAATTGATTTGCGGATATCACGGTAGACGGTTTCAACTTGATGGTGCTTTTGAACATATGCCTGAGTTTAAAGAGGCAGTCGGTTTTCCCCAGCCCTGTGATAATCTTCACCAATTTCCGTTACGGCAATGGGGTCCGTTTTTGTTTGCCGGATTGAATCCTGTATTCGATTTTCAACAAGTTTTGGATACCATGAACGAGCGGGTCGGATTTTTACCTCTGCATGAGTTTAAACTTGATGAAAGTCGATCAAAAGATTATTTTGTAAACGCACATTGGGCACTTTACTGTGATAATTATCTGGAAGGTTTTCATATTCCCTTCGTTCATGAAGACTTAGATCAAGTATTGGATTATGGAACATACGATACCGTAATTTATGAACATTTAAATCTTCAAATTGGTTATGCAGAAGAAACTGAGGAAATCTTTGATTTTCCGGAGGATCATGTGGACCATGGAAAAAAAGTAGCTGCGTATTACTATTGGGTATTTCCCAATATGATGTTTAATTTTTATCCTTGGGGACTTTCTGTAAATATTGTTCATCCGTTGGAGTTGAATCGCACCAAGGTCTCTTTTTTAAGTTTTGTATACGATGCCACGAAACTGGAAAAAGGAGCCGGATCAATATTGGACAAGGTAGAAATAGAAGATGAAGAAGTAGTGGAAGGCGTTCAAAAAGGGATACGTTCCATGTTTTATAAAGCTGGTCGTTTTTCACCCACGCGAGAACAAGGGGTTCATCACTTTCACAGCCTGTTGGCCAATTTTTTAAACAGTAAGGAATAAAAAATACCTCAAAAAAAAATTTAAAAATGTAACAATAGTGCTTTGTATTGTTATATTTCTTTAACTACCTTTGACCCAAAATTGTATCTATGCGGCCCGATTTATTTGAAGCTCCCGACTATTATAACCTGGATGATTTATTCTCTGAAGAACACAAATTAGTGCGTGACGCGGCACGCCAATGGGTAAAACGTGATATCTCTCCTATTATAGAAGAATATGCCCAACGTGCAGAATTTCCTAAACAAATAATTGGCGGCTTGGCCGAAATTGGTGCCTTTGGCCCCTATATTCCGGAGGAATACGGTGGGGCTGGACTAGATCAGATAAGCTATGGTCTGATCATGCAGGAGATTGAACGTGGCGATAGTGGAGTGCGCTCTACCGCTTCAGTGCAGTCTTCCCTAGTTATGTATCCCATTTTTACATACGGAAGCGAAGAGCAACGAAAAAAATATTTGCCCAAATTGGCAACCGGTGAATTTATGGGCGCTTTTGGGTTAACAGAACCTGATCACGGTTCTAATCCAAGTGGAATGACCACCAACTTTAAAGACAAAGGCGACCACTATCTATTGAACGGTGCAAAACTTTGGATTTCCAATTCACCTTTTGCCGATATCGCCGTTGTTTGGGCCAAAAATGAGGAAGGCAGAATCCACGGTCTGATCGTGGAGCGTGGTATGGAAGGATTTTCGACCCCGGAGACACACAACAAATGGTCCTTACGCGCCTCTGCAACAGGAGAGCTTATATTCGACAATGTAAAAATACCCAAGGAAAACTTGCTCCCTGGCAAGAATGGACTTGGCGCTCCATTGGGTTGTTTGGACTCTGCCCGCTACGGAATTGCCTGGGGAGCAATAGGTGCTGCCATGGATTGCTATGATACTGCATTGCGATACGCCAAGGAACGTATACAATTTGGAAAGCCCATTGCAGCTACCCAATTACAACAAAAAAAATTGGCCGAAATGATCACGGAAATTACCAAGGCACAGTTATTGGCCTTCCGTTTGGGACAACTCAAAAATGAGGGCAAGGCCACTACAGCTCAGATTTCAATGGCAAAGCGTAACAATGTGGACATGGCCATCAAAATAGCTCGTGAAGCCAGACAGGTTATGGGTGCAATGGGAATTACCGGAGAATATAGCATTATGCGCCATATGATGAACTTGGAATCCGTGATTACCTACGAAGGCACACACGATATTCATTTATTGATTACAGGGGCAGATATTACCGGTCTCAGTGCGTTCAAATAATTTTTTCGTTTTGAGGATTTTCGGCATACCTAGGATCCTGAATATAATCCTGCTTTTGCATTTTTATGACCTCAATGCTTAAAAACCCGAACTCACTCACCACTTTTCCATAAAACCGATAAATTCCCTTACCCCTAAAAAGGTATTGGGCAGCTACCGGCGGAAAAAGTACGGTGTCGAACACCTCACCCCATTGGTCCACCAACGTAGCAAAATTCATCCGCTTTCCATTGTGCGTCTTTGTATGCTTAACGGTTACCAGGTAACCGTAAATATCTATATGCTTGTTTACATGGCTGTTTAGATCTTTGCTGCCATTGATATTTTTTGGCGACTTCTTTAAGAGCTCAAATGGACTGCACAGACAAAAACCCAATAGTTCCAGTTGTGCAAAGGCCATTTCCAAATTGGTGGTATGGAGTTGGGGAATCTCAAAATTTTGATGCTTGGGCGGAAATAGTTTGGGATGATCTATCATCGTTCCTTTGGAAACGAGTAAATGCGCCTGCCATAACAGCTCGGGGATGTTGGTTTGGGTAAATCGAAAGGCATCTATCCGAATAAGAATACTTATTTGATCTATGGAGATCAGTACTCTATCCAAAAAATCCTCAAGCGAAATAAAGACCCCGTTTTTTTGTCGTTCATTAAGGATTCGTTCCATGACCCTCGCTTCCAATTCCTTTAGATACATATACCCCAAATACACGTCTTTTCCATAAATACAATTGGTAGCTAAACTATGATTAATGCAAGGTGCATGTATGGTTGCCCCTAACATGCGGGCCTCATGTACGTAAAATTCGGAACGATAATAACCTCCACCATTATTGAGCACTGCTACCATATATTCCAACGGGAAATAGGCCCTTAAAAACAAACTTTGATAGCTTTCCACGGCATAAGAAGCAGAGTGGCCCTTGGCAAAGGCATAACCCGCAAAACTGGCTACTTGGTCCCAAATCTCAAAAACTAGGGGTTCAGCATAACCCTTCTTACGACAGTTCTCAATAAATTTATCCTTCACCTTCTGAAATTCCTCACGGGAACGGAATTTCCCACTCATTCCCCTTCTAAGGACATCGGCCTCTCCCAAGCTTAGGTCTGCAAAATAATGGGCCACTTTTATCACATCTTCCTGATACACCATTACCCCATAAGTATCTGGCATAATGTTCAACATTACCGGATGCGCTTTTTTTTCTGCCCTTCCTTGATCACGGTGACGTAAAATATATTCCCGCATCATTCCACTTTTTGCGACTCCCGGACGGATAATAGAGCTTGCCGCCACCAATCCCAGATAATTGTCCACCTCCAATTTTTTGAGCAACATACGCATGGCGGGCGACTCCACATAGAAACAACCCATGCACTGCGCCGTTTTGACAAGCCTGTTGATCTGTGGGTCTGTCTTAAATTGCTTTATATCATGGATGTCCAATGTTGAAGCTTTTTCTGGCTGGTTATGGACCACTATCTCCAAGGCTTCCCGAATCTTGGCGAGACCACGTTGCCCCAAAATATCAAACTTAAAGAGACCCACATCCTCGGCAATGACCATATCAAATTGCACGGTAGCAAATCCCTTGGGAGGCAAATGGGTTGCCGAAAAATAGTGCAATGGTTTTTCACTGATTAAAATACCTCCGGCATGTATGCTAAGATAATTGGGCATTCCCCGGAGCAGCTCGCTGTATTTTATGACCAAAGTGGAAACTTCGTCCAATCGTGACGGATGATACTTTCCTTCACATAGTAGATCAATCTCTTCTTTTGGAAGTCCAAATACCTTTCCCAGCTCACGGATGACCCCTTTTCCCCTAAAGGTGACATAGGTCCCCAACAAGGCCACATGTTGGAACCTGTCAAAAATATACTGTGTCATTTCCCCCCTGTCCTTCCAAGAAAAATCGATATCAAAATCGGGAGGATTTACCCTATACAGATTAATAAAACGTTCAAAGTACAGATCCAACTCTATGGGATCTACATCTGTAATGCGCAGTAAATAAGCCACAATGCTATTGGCACCGCTGCCACGGCCCACATAGAAAAAACCTTGTTTTTGGGCATAGGACACAATATCCCAATTGATCAAAAAATAAGATACAAACCCCATCTTTTTTATAAGGTCCAGTTCTTTTTTAAGCCTTTCCAAAATAACAGTGTCTGTTTGTGGATATCTATAAGAAAGCCCCTCTTGGCACAGTTTTTCAATGAGTTTTTCATCGGCCGATTGGTTCCCTGTGTAGGTCTTTAGATTCTGTGGTTTTCTTCCCTCGGAAAAATCAAAATGTATATGGCAAGAATGCATCAATTTTTCCGTGTTCTCCAAAATGAAGCTATATTCCGAGAAGACTGCTGCCAAATTTTGGACAGGAAACATCTTTTCTTCCTCATGGGCCTCTTCACTTTTAGGAAGTTTACTCAACAACGTATTATTATCAATGGCCCGTAACAATCGATGTGCATTAAAGTCGCGCTTATTTCTAAAGGTAACTGGCTGTTGTACCACCAATTTTTCTTTAAATTCCATTACTCTGGAAAAGGGCAGCCGTCTTAAATCATTAATGGAGATACCTATAAACTCATGTTCAGAGAAATCCTTTTGATCGTTCAACAATACATTTTCAAACGGATATACAATATAAGCGTCCTTGAAGTGGGGGGCATTGGATGGGAATTGTGCTTTTTGGTGGAGATGGCCAGATAAGAATGCATTCAATTCCAGATATCCCTCGTTATTTTTGGCAATCCCCACATAACATTGGTCTGTCCCATTCCTAAAATCGATTCCCAAAATGGGTCTAATGCCGTATTGTTCGGCCTTTCTCACAAAATTGAGGCATGCCGAAGTATTATTGATATCCGTAAGGGCCAACTGTACAACATGGTTCTCCTGGGCCAACTGCAATAGGTCAACCTCCGAAAATGTTCCGTAACGCAAGCTGTAATATGTATGGCAGTTTAAGTACATGTCTATTGTTTTCTATGTGCCAAGACAACCGGTGGCTGTCCGTTGAACGGATTTTGCATTCTGCCAATGGTCTTGGCCCCCATGGTCGCGGCCCGTATTACGCTCCGATCCCCATAACGGCTCCTAATATTATCCAGGGCTGCATATAGGTTCAAGGCCTCCTCGGTATCCTCAAATAAATTGATCTGATAGTTTCCATGCACCAAATGACTGAATCTAATTCCCACCAATCGCACCAACAACCTTCTATTGTACAGGGTTTTGAAGAGATCCAAAATCTTGGGAATCAAAATATGGTCTGCACTGGTGTAGGGAATCCTTAGCTGTTTGGTATAGGTGTTGAAATCCGAGTACCTGATCTTTACGGCAATACAGGCCGTGAGCTTTTCCCCTCTTCGCAATTGATAGGCCAAATTCTCTGTCATGGCAATAAGGATGCCCCGTAACTTTACCACATCAATGGTATCCTTGTCGAAAGTACGTTCCGTAGAGATCGATTTCCGCTCCGAAAAAGGGATTATGGGCGTATGGTCTATCCCATTGGCGCGTTTCCAAATAACGGCTCCGTTGGCTCCCAATACCCGTTGCATAACGTCCATGGGCATCTCCTGAACCGTCTTTACCCTACGCAGTCCCAAGTTTCTAAGGGTCTGATAGGTTTTGTCCCCGACCATGGGAATTTTTTTAATGGACAAAGGGGCCAAAAAAGTTTTCTCATAACCAAAGTCCACTTTAAGCTGATTGTTGGGCTTGGCCTCATTGGTCGCCACTTTAGACACCACCTTGTTGACCGAAAGTCCAAATGAAATTGGAAGTCCTGTTTCCTTAATGACGTTCTTTCGCAGTTCAGAGGCATACTGGTAACACCCAAAAAAACGATCCATTCCCGTAAGGTCTACATAAAACTCGTCGATGCTCGATTTCTCGAACAGCGGTACATATTCTTTGATAATATTGGTAACCAGATCGGAATGCTTACTATAGGTTCCTGCATTGCCACGTATCACCACAGCTTCGGGGCATAGCTCCCTGGCCATTTTCATGGGCATGCCGGAATGCACCCCAAAACCCCTCGTCTCATAACTACAGGCTGCTACCACCCCCCTATCACTTGTGCCACCAACAAGTAGGGGCTTGGTCTGTAAACGACTGTCCAGCAGGCGCTCTACGGATACATAAAACGTATCGAGATCTAGATGAAGTATAGTTTTGTCCATTGTTTACCAAAAAAGGTAAACAAATTTATGGATATATTCCTTATTAATGGAAATATTCCAATATATAAATTGTTAAATATGCATAGGCAATACAATTTCATATAAAAGTATATGGTTACAACCTATTTCTACCCTTGTTGATAACATTTTTAATAACTCATATTATTGGCCTTGAAAATCAAGAACTTAAGACACGTATTCTTGAATATTATGATGAAATTTCTCATACTTTCGGTGACGATGACAGGGACACCAAT
>CAXMOE010000002.1:43471-43918 GCA_964194835.1 uncultured Flavobacteriaceae bacterium
CTTTAAGTTGCTGGCTTCTATTTGTTGTACCCCCCCCAAGGGCCATCTTAATTGTAATTCTAAATTGGCGCACACAATTTTTTCCGTTTTGACTTTTGCCTTGGGATTAAGCAGCACGATTTAAGCAGCTTTTCAATAATATTCTTGGGTAATTTTCATACTTGAACACCTTGATTAGCTGTATATTAATCCCTTTTATATTCGTTCATTTCTGAATTTGACCTGACCATTATCATTCTTCAAATATATTGTGACATCTACCTTTATCAAATAATACATCTCTTAAATTTTATATGGATAACAAGTTAGCCTTCATTATGACCAACCCAAAAATAAATGATAGTATTAAAAAATGGAAACTAATAGTTTCCATTTTCTAGTATAAAAATTATCTTGATGATCTATACGCTATAATTTTAATCTATAGATGTTTAGCAACTTGTATAT
>CAXMOE010000003.1:0-361 GCA_964194835.1 uncultured Flavobacteriaceae bacterium
AAGGATACAGTTCAATACCCAGAGAAAGAACCTTGATCAGGCAAACAACGCTGAAGAAATCTTGATTAAGAACTATGAAACCGGAACCGTCGATTTTAACGATGTTCTAGACATTCAGGAGCTACAGCTTAAATTTAAGGTCAACCAAATAGAATCAATTGAGCAATATTATCTGCAAAGTGCAATTATAAATTATTTAAGTAATTAATAAAATACAATCAATAATCTAATATTTAATATCATGACAAAACAGGGAAAAATAGGGAGCATCACGGTACTAAGCATTGCAATGCTAGTAGGGGTTTCATGTAAAGTAAATAATAAGGAAGATAGTCAAGCAGCGATAGACCAATTGGAAAGC
>CAXMOE010000003.1:371-22112 GCA_964194835.1 uncultured Flavobacteriaceae bacterium
TCCAAAGATCTGGTATTTAATGATATTCATACTAAGGAATCCTTTCAACATTATATTAATATTAAAACAGCACTGGTTAATAGCGATGTAAGCGAAATTAACAATGGGGGAAGAATGCTCTCAAGTGTTGTGGCAGATGGCGATATGGAAATTACAGAAATTACGGATCAAATGGCAAGCACGGAGGATATTCATAGGCAACGAGCGTTATTTTCTATGTTGACCGATAAAATGGAAGAAATGCTGGACGGATCATTAACATCCGGTGAAATTTACAAGCAATTCTGTCCAATGGCATTTAACAATACTGGAGGTTATTGGCTGTCAAAAGAAAAAGAGATTAGCAATCCGTATTTCGGGGAGCGGATGTTGAAATGCGGAATTGTAGAAAAGGTAGTGCGGTAACAAAATTACAGTATGAAACATGCCTATCACATACACGGAATGACCTGTAATGGTTGCCGAACCCATGTTGAGGATATCCTGAACAGCGTTCCGGGAGTTAGCTCGGCAATGGTTAATTTGGAAAAAACGGAGGCCTTTATTGAAATGGAATCACATATTGCGCTGGAAACTTTTCAAAAGGCAATGAAAAAAAATGGGGGCCGTTATAGTATTCATAAACCGGGAGAACACCACCCTCAGGAAAAAGGAACTAATTCTGGAAATAAGTCCTTCTCTGGCAAAGGAACAGGCACGTTTTATTGCCCCATGCATTGTGAGGCAGATAAAACCTATGATAAATCAGGGGATTGTCCCGTATGCGGAATGGACTTGGTAGAGGAGGTAAGTCTTGGCCCAAAACCAACCATGCAATTTACTTGTCCCATGCATCCTGAGATTATTTCGGATGCACCGGGAGCCTGTCCTATTTGTGGTATGGACTTGGTTCCGCTCCAAGCTGATGTCTCGGCGGAAGAAAAAAGTTATAAAAGACTAGTGAAAAAATTCTGGCTTTCCGTAATTCTTGCACTGCCAATCTTTTTAATAGCGATGTCCGAAATGTTTTCCGATAATCCCTTATATGATATACTAGAATTGAAGTGTTGGAATTGGATACAGTTTGGACTTTCCATTCCCATAGTTTTTTATGCTACCTGGATGTTTTTCGAAAGGGCATACAGGTCTATCAAAACCTGGAATTTGAATATGTTTACCCTTATTGGAATTGGCGCTGGGGTAGCTTGGTTATTTAGCTTCTTTGGGATGCTATTTCCAGATTTCTTTCCATTACAATTCAAAACCGAGGCAGGAACGGTTCATGTCTATTTTGAAGCAGCAACCGTGATTTTGACCCTGGTACTTTTAGGTCAGGTTTTGGAAGCCCGTGCCCATAGCAAAACCAATAGCGCAATTAAGGAACTAATAAAGTTGGCCCCTAATCAAGCTATTCGAATTATTGATGGTCAGGAAGAGGTTATTGCATTGGATAAAATTGAAATAGGAGATTTTTTACGCGTAAAACCAGGAGATAAAATTCCGGTGGATGGGTCTATTTCGGAAGGCGAAAGTACCGTTGATGAATCTATGATTACCGGAGAACCTATTCCTGTGAATAAAATAGAAGGCGATAGGGTAAGTTCAGGAACTATTAATGGGAAGCAAACATTTGTAATGAAAGCAGAAAAGGTAGGTTCGGATACCTTGCTTTCACAAATCATTGATATGGTCAACAAAGCCAGTCGCAGTCAGGCACCTATTCAAAAGTTGGCAGATAGGATATCAGGTTATTTTGTCCCCGTTGTTGTGATGATTGCAATAATCACCTTTGTCATTTGGGCGGCTTTCGGTCCAGAACCTGCCTATGTATATGCTTTGGTCAATGCAATTGCGGTATTGATTATTGCCTGTCCCTGTGCATTGGGATTGGCAACTCCCATGTCGGTAATGGTAGGTGTTGGTAAGGGTGCTCAGGCCGGAGTATTGATAAAAAATGCCGAGGCCCTCGAAAAAATGTATAAGATAGACACACTTATCATTGATAAGACAGGAACAATTACAGAGGGAAAACCTTCTGTTGAGAAAGTGGGTGTCACTACCTCTGAATATGATGCAACAACTGTACTGCAATATATTGTTTCCTTAAATCAATTAAGTGAACACCCTTTGGCCGAAGCAACTGTAAAATATGGGAAAGAACAAAACACCAAGGTTTTAAAGGCAAACAATTTCGAGTCGGTAACGGGCAAGGGGGTAATAGGGATTGTCAATGGCAACAAGGTGGCTTTGGGCAATAAAAAAATGATGGAAGAAGCCAAAGTGATTCTTTCAGATTCTTTGAAAAACGAGGTTGTGGCACAACAAAAACTAGGTAAAACTGTGCCCTATTTAGCTGTCGAAGGAAATGCGGTAGGATATGTGGTAATAGGCGATAAGATCAAGGAAACAAGCAAAAAGGCTATTACTGAACTACAAGCACTGGGGATTGCCGTAATTATGTTGACCGGCGACAATCTAGATACAGCAAAAGCAGTGGCCCGGGAGTTAAAGTTAAGTGATTTTAAGGCAGAAATGTTGCCCCAAGATAAACTGGGTGAGGTAGAACGGTTGCAAAAAGAAGGTAAGAAAGTGGCAATGGCGGGAGATGGGATTAATGATGCTCCTGCGCTAGCCAAAAGTGATGTAGGCATAGCAATGGGCACAGGAACGGATGTAGCTATTGAAAGCGCCGCAATAACGTTGGTAAAAGGAGATTTAAACGGTATCGTTAAGGCACGAAATCTAAGTGTCAAAGTAATGGATAACATTAAGCAGAATTTGTTCTTTGCACTAGTTTATAATACTGTGGGAGTCCCAATTGCAGCAGGGGTATTGTTTCCGTTTTTTGGCCTTTTATTATCACCGATGATTGCAGCATTGGCAATGAGCTTTAGCTCAGTATCCGTGATAGTAAATGCACTTCGGCTTAAAACCGCCGACATTGATTAAAATAACAAACAGGAATACAGATAAAATTAAATAATATGAGAAAGAACATAATATATATCGCACTAGCCGTACTGGGCGGATTAATCGCTGGCTATATCATCTTTGGAGAATCGAGTGAACAACCCTTGGATAGCCATGACCATGACGGGGAAATGGTTTCGAACCAAATGTGGACCTGTTCCATGCACCCACAGATAATGCAATCCGAACCAGGCAGTTGTCCAATCTGTGCAATGGATTTAATACCGGTCGATACAGGGGAAGATGGGTTGGACACCAATCAATTTAAAATGACCGAGAATGCAATGGAACTGGCCAACATTCAAACGTCAATTGTTGGTAATGCAGATGTCATGGAAAGTGGAATAAAGCTTTCTGGAAAGATTCAGGAAAATGAAGACAATACCTCTACCATACCGGCACATTTCAATGGTCGTATTGAGAAATTATATGTAACCACAATTGGTGAGTCCATAAGCAAAGGACAAGCTATTGCCAAAGTATACTCGCCAGAACTTGTAAGTGCCCAACAAGAACTGATTACCGCATATAGCGTTAAATCGTCCCAACCTGAATTATATGAAGCGGTACGGAATAAATTCAAGAATTGGGAAATACACGATTCTCAACTTTCCGAGATAGAAACTAGTGGTAAGGTTATTACACAGTTTACTATTTATTCACATGTTTCAGGCATAGTTACAGAGTTAAATGTGAATGAAGGGTCTCATATTGTAGACGGACATAAAATTATGAAAGTAACCGATTTAAAGACAGTATGGGCGGTTTTTGATGCCTATGAAAACCAGATTTCATCCCTTAAAAAGGGGCAGAAAATAAACATTTCCACAAATGCATATCCAAATAAAAAATTTGAAGCACTAATTTCTTTTGTTGATCCGGTATTAAATTCACAAACACGGACAGTTAAAGTGCGGGCCGTTTTAAACAATAAATCCGATATGCTTAAACCAGGCATGTTTGTAGAGGGTAAAACTGAGGGGATGGGTATAGCAAATAACCAAGTAATTACCATCCCTTCTAGTGCTGTTATGTGGACCGGTGAACGTTCAGTAGTCTATGTTAAAACTAATCCGATCTTAAGTGTTTTTGAAATGCGGGAAATAACATTGGGGAATTCAAATGGAGATAGTTATGTAGTATTAAAGGGCTTGGAAAACGGAGAGGAAATAGTGACCAATGGCACTTTTACGGTAGATGCAGCAGCCCAATTAAAAGGCAAGAAATCCATGATGAATACAAAGGGTGAAAAAACAATGACGGGCCATGAAGGGCATACTGATATGCCAGATGGGGCATCAAGTAATTCAAGTAATGATGCTGATCATTCGGATATGAACAAGCAAGTTAAATTCTCAGGTAAATTTCAAGGGCAATTAAAGAAAATTTTTGATGAATATGTTCTTTTAAAAGATGCATTGGTAAATGATGATAGGAAAAAGGCAAAAGCAAGGGCCATGGCTTTGGTTCAGAATCTTGACGAAATGGACATGAAATTGTTGTTGGAAAAGAAGGAACAGAATTATTGGAAGACCCTCGAAAAGGAAATCAAATTTTCAGCAAACCATATTGCTAAATCGTCAGATATCATTACACAGAGAGGACATTTTAAAGACCTATCAACGCATCTGATAAGCGGGATAAAACTTTTTGGGATCAATGAAAGAATATACATTCAGTTTTGTCCAATGGCAGATAACAACATTGGTGCGTATTGGTTAAGCCTGGAAGAGGAAATATTAAACCCTTACTATGGCGATGCAATGTTGAACTGTGGAAGTGTTATCGATGTCATTTAGTAATGAGAAGGACAAAACCCTTCCACCAATTGGGAGGCCTTTAAATATATAAACAGGGATTATTTTATACATTACCCTGTCCAATTTGAATGTAATGTTGCTATATCCTTTAAAAGGAAGAAATAAGCATTTTGTCGATTATTTACTAAAAGCTTAATTTTTTAATAATATATTAGATGACTATTTAATCATAAACAACTATAATATGAAAAAAATTGGAATGCTTATTGCAGGAATTGGGATATTTCTTGTTTCCTGTAATAACGAATCTCTTGATGGGGTTGTTGAAACTAATGCTGTACAGCTTAAATACACTTTGGACGGTGCAGTGACTATTGATTTTGAAGAATTTGAAGCAGGTGATATTGTTTCTACCGTGAGTCCCGACGGCGGATGCGACGGCACTATTTCAGTGTACGGGACTAATCCTGAAATTCCAGATGAAAATACAGCCATGATATTTGATTCTTCTAATCCGACCGGTGGAGATTTTGATTTGGGCACTCCAAACGAATTCATTGGCGGGCCAGGGATATCCACTGAAGGAGATCAGGCCAGTAATGATACTGAATTGGGTAACGTACTTATTATTTCGGAAGATCTGGACAGCACAGATCCTGATGATAGCTATGTTGCTGGATCTTTTTATGAATTAAATTTCTCCGGTTATGGTAATGGTTCAGTTACCTTGCATGGTTTTGATATGTTGGATTTGGATGCTCCTGGAAAGGATGATTTACTAACCATTGTAACTCTTTATGATGAAGTGAATAATGTGTTACTGCAAAAAGAGCTTCCTTATGGACCCGATAATGCAAAACAGTTTGTAGATCTGGAATCAACAGAAGATGTTGTACGCATGGTATTGGAATTGAATAACTCGGGTGCTATAGACAATATTATGTTGACATGTAAGGATAGAGAATTTGAAATTGGAGGATGTGAAACCATGTTTGCCAAAGGCAATGATGATGAGGCTCTTTGCTTTATAGACGATGAGGATAATAATTTTAATAGGTGGGGCTGGACTAATGGTCCATTGTCCGAAGGGACCTATGAATTCGCAATTTGGGCGGGAGCTGGACAATGTGACACAGATAAAGGTGATTTGGCCGGTACTGTTGTCCTAGAATACGCTGGAGGTGTTGCCAATGTAACCTACACGACCAATGGAAATTACGTTCTTACGGAAACACATCTGTATATAGGAAATGATCCGTATCCATTGCAGAAAAGAGGGAATAATTATGTGCCAACCGTTGCACCGGGACAATATCCATATCAAAATGGCAGTTTGGATAATGTTTTTATGGATAGCTACAGCATAGACGGATTGTCTGGTGATATATTTATTATTGCTCATGGTGTAGTTTGCGAAATTGTTGAAGTTGAATAATTAATGATTGCCTCAATAATAGGCAATAATTTATATAATTAGATTTGACCTGTGGGGTTTACTCCACAGGTTTTTTTGTTTAAAGCTCGACCTTCACTATCGATTACTCCAATCAAATTTTTTCGCTATTGGGATATTAATCAATTTTTAATTCAACACCTCTATTTTCTTAATTTGACGTTTAATCAATTCTAAAATAATTGTAGTTAATTCTGCTTATGAAACATATCCCTTTTTAACATGAGACCAAATAATTGTAACAATTATAATTTAAAAAAACTATCGAATTAAAATCAAGAAGGCTCCGATTGCGGTCAAGGCCAATATCATTTTGCGGTAAAATTGTTCTTTAATAATTTTTACCATCCGAATCCCAACAAACAATCCAATCAAAATTCCAGGCAATAATTTAATATTAATGATCAGGGTTTCAGGGGTTATGGTCTCCCACACAAAAACATGGAAAGGAAGTTTGAAAATGTTGATAAAGAAAAACAACCAAGCAGCCGTTCCAATGAATTCGTTCTTGGGTATCCTTAAGGCCAAGAAATAAATATTGGAGAATGCCCCGGCCAAATTGCCAATCATGGTGGTAATTCCGGCCATGATACCCATAAAACTGGCAAATGCCCAATGAGTAGGTACTGTTTTGGATTGTCTTCTGTCCCACCAGTACATCAATACAACACTTACCAAGATAATACCCGCCATCCCAATTTTAAAGGTTCTTTCGGGTAGATCTTTCCCTACAAAAACACCTATGAGCACTCCCAACATCATCCAAGGAAGAAAGCGGAAAATGTATTTCCATTGTGTATGCCTATTATAGTAGGCTACCGCAAAAATATCGCCTACGATTAATAAGGGTACAATCAAGCCCGTTGATTCCCTTGCCCCAAAGGCGAGCGCCATTAAGGTTACAATGATAATGGCAATTCCCTTTATGCCCGCTTTGGAAATTCCCAGTACAAATGCAGCCGTAAAGGCAAGGACCCAAGCCGTAGTGGTAACATCAAAATAGGAAAATAAGGACATGGAAGGTTTTTAAGCGCTTAAAAACAAAAGTATCCCAAAAAATAATATCTTTAGCAAATAACCAAAGCCAAATTATGGAACTAAGTGCGCTGGATTACACACTGATTATTGTATTTTTTACCATCACCCTCTCAATAGGGATTTTTGTTTCCAAAAGAGCGGGGAAGAATTCCACTGAATTTTTTCTTTCTGGACGAACAATGCCATGGTGGTTGTTGGGAGTGTCCATGGTTGCCACAACTTTTTCTACAGATACACCCAATTTGGTGTCAGACATTGTGAGGACCAATGGGGTATCGGGCAATTGGGTTTGGTGGGCATTTTTAATCACAGGTTTGTTGACCGTTTTTGTTTATGCCAAACTGTGGAGGAAATCGAATGTGAATACGGATCTGGAATTTTATGAAATGCGGTACGGAGGTGCTCCTGCAAATTTTCTAAGGAAGTTTAGAGCTATTTATTTGGGGGTTATATTTAATGTGATCACCATGTCTGCCGTAACCTTGGCAGCCATTAAAATCGGAAGTATTATGTTGGGCTTGGAACCATGGCAAACAGTGATCAGCGCAGGGTTGATTACAGTTACTTTTAGTGCTTTGGGAGGATTTAAAGGTGTGGTCTATACCGACTTTATTTTGTTTTTTGTGGCTATGGGCGGTGCCATTGGCGCAGCCTATTTTTTGGTGAATATGCCTGAAGTGGGCGGTATTAAAGCATTAATGGCCAACGAAAATGTAGCAGACAAGCTCTCTATATTACCTGATTTTAGTGATAAAAAAGCGCTGATCACCTTGTTGATCATTCCTTTGGCAGTACAATGGTGGAGTTCTTGGTATCCAGGGGCCGAACCTGGTGGAGGGGGTTATATAGCCCAGCGAATGCTGGCGGCAAAAGACGAAAACCATGCTATTGGCGCCACATTTTTCTTTAATATCATGCATTATGCACTACGCCCGTGGCCTTGGATTTTAGTGGCTTTGGCTTCCTTGGTTGTTTATCCAGACATAGCCAGCATTCATGAAGCCTTTCCAAATGTTGCCGAAGATAAATTAGGTCATGATTTGGCATATTCCGCCATGTTGACAAAACTACCAAGTGGACTGTTAGGCTTGGTTTTGGCCTCTTTGATTGCAGCTTATATGAGCACTATTTCTACCCAATTGAATTGGGGGTCCTCCTATATCGTGTATGATTTTTATAAACTCCAAATCAATCCCAAAGCCTCAGAGAAGAGATTAGTGGCGGTAGGTAGATTGTCTACGGTAGTTTTGATGATTTTTAGCGCTGCATTGGCCTTGTTCTTGCAAAATGCCCTACAACTGTTTGAGGTGCTATTGGTATTTGGAGCAGGTACGGGATTGATTTTTATATTACGCTGGTTTTGGTGGCGTATAAATGCATGGAGTGAAATTACGGCAATGTTTGCCTCCGGAATTATCTCAATAATATTGAAATTAACTTCAGTTGGGGCTTTCTTTTTCGCTACGGATACAGGAATTTTCCCTGATTGGTCCGAATATCCTTTCGTGGTACTGGTAACCAGCTTTATTTGGTTATCGGCCACCTTTATGACCCAGCCAGAATCTAAGGAAGTTCTACAAAAATTTTATAAAAAAATACAGCCCGGCGGACCAGGCTGGACCAAAGTAGTAGATGAAGCCAAAAAGGACAACGTAGAAATTGTGAACACCTCTGAAAAATGGAGCGTGCCTTCTGGAATTTCAGCGATGCTGTTGGGTTGTGTATTGATATATACATGCATGTTTGGCACCGGATACTGGATTTATGGTAAAACTACCCATGCTATAATATTAACTGTAGTGGCAATTGTTTCGGGACTGCTGTTGGCCAAGGTTTGGAACAAAATGAAAGATCAGATTTTATAGGTGTGGGAGTAAAGCAAAGAGTACAATCCGTAGATATTTTTAGGGGCCTGACCATAGTTTTAATGATTTTGGTGAACACCCCCGGCACTTGGTCCCATGTATATGCTCCCTTCTTACACGCACCTTGGCATGGTTACACTCCGACAGATCTTGTATTTCCAATTTTTCTTTTTATTGTTGGGGTGTCTATAGTTTTTGCCTATCAAAACAAGACCGGAACCCCAAGCACCTATAAGAAAATAAGTATAAGAAGTTTAAAATTGATTGGGCTTGGTCTTTTCCTTGGAGCATTTACCATTAGCTTTCCATTCATCAAGGATTTTGGGGATATTCGTTTTCTCGGAGTTTTACAACGGATAGGTCTTGTGTTTTTCTTTGCTTCAATCTTGTTTATCAATTTTAACTGGAAAACCCTTATCGGCATCTGTATTTTTCTGTTGCTTGGATATTGGATATTGCTTGGGTATGTTCCCATAAATGGGGTCGAACCCACTTTCGAAAGAGCGCCAAACAATTGGTCCAACTATGTGGACCTGAACGTTCTTGGAACCCATATGTGGAAGGAAGACTATGATCCTGAAGGCCTGTTAAGTACTTTGCCTGCGATTACCAGTTCCTTATTGGGGATATTTACAGGTCTTATTTTGGTTTCCAAAAGACCCAAAAAAGAACTTATTTTGGCAGTATTGGGGTTTGCGATGCTAGTAGTAGGGCATGTTTGGGATTTAGCTTTCCCAATAAACAAAGCCTTATGGTCAAGTAGTTTTGTATTGGTAACTGCTGGCTGGGCAAATATAGTTCTGGCAATGATTTATTATCTATCCGATGTCAAAGGCATAAAATATGGAAGTATTTTTAAATATGCAGGTGCCAACGCTATCACTGTTTATTTCTTATCCAGCTTTATTACCAAACTTTTTTATTCCATCAAGGTCGGTGGAGACACCTCACTCCATAACTGGTTGTATGATACCATTTATACCCATGGATTTATGATGGCCGAATTATCTTCACTTCTATACGGATTAACCGTCGTGAGTGTGTACATTTTGCTGGCATACATTATGTATAAAAAGAAGATATTCATTAAGGTGTAGTAAAGAGGCTGTCAGGGATTATGTTCCAAGATTCATTAATTTAGAAACGTATTTTCCAATAACGTCAAATTCCAGATTTACCACTGTTCCTGCTATATAGGACTTAAACCTGGTATGCTCATAGGTGTAAGGAATAATGGCAACACTAAAGCTGCTCTTTCCTGAATTTACAACGGTTAAACTAGTGCCATCAATGGTTATTGAACCTTTTTCAATAGTAACATTTCCCAAGGTGGAATCATATTCAAAGGTAAAGAACCAACTACCATCCTTTTCTTTGATGGAGGTGCAGACACCGGTCTGATCTACATGACCCTGTATAAGGTGTCCGTCCAACCGGGAACCCATGACCATGGCTCGCTCCAAATTTGCCTTGTCACCTACTTTGAGCAGTCCTAAATTTGTCTTTTGCAAGGTCTCCTCAATTGCAGTCACGGTATAGCTTTTCCCATTAAGGGCTACGACTGTTAAACAGACCCCGTTATGAGCTACACTTTGATCTATTTTTAATTCTTGGGCCAAGGACGAATTTATGGTGAGGTGAAGATTACTCCCCTCCCTTTCCAAATTTTTAACTTCTCCCAAAATTTCGATTATTCCCGTAAACACGTGTCGTTTAAATTAAGTAGTTTTGCGGTGTAAATTTAGACATTAAGGCATAGATAGCATGCAGGAAAGCAGAAAAATAAAAGTGGGTATATCCATTGGGGATTTAAATGGTATTGGGTGTGAAGTGGCACTCAAAACATTTGAGGATTCCAGAATGCTTGATTTTTGTACCCCTGTTATTTTTGCATCCAATAGAACCATTTCCCTTCAAAAACAGGAATTGGGAATAGATATCCATTACCATGGCATTCATGAGGCAGGAAAAGCTATTGATGGAAAGGTAAATGTAGTGAACGTTTGGAAGGAAAGCCCGGAAATTCAGTTTGGAGAAGCTACCAAAGAAGGAGGTGAATACGCCATTAAATCATTGAGAGCGGCCGTAAAATCGTTAAAGAACAACGAAATTGATGTGCTGGTAACGGCACCCATCAATAAAAATAATATACAGGCGGAAGATTTTAAATTTCCTGGACACACCGATTATTTGGCTCAAGAGTTGGAAGGGGAAAGCCTTATGTTTATGGTCACCGAAACCTTAAAAGTAGGGTTGCTCACTGACCATGTAGCGGTAAAGGACGCCCCGGCTGCGATTACCCCGAGCTTGGTGCGATCTAAAATAAGTACCATAGAAAAGTCACTCAAAATGGATTTTGGGATCCGCAGGCCTAAAATAGCGCTCTTGGGGATTAATCCGCATAGTGGGGATAACGGTATTATTGGGAAAGAAGACGACGAAATATTAAAACCTGTAATCAGTGAATTGGTCGAAGCCGGATATTTAGTCTATGGGCCATATTCTGCAGATAGTTTCTTTGGCTCTGATGCCTATAAAAAATTTGACGCCATTCTGGCGGCATATCATGACCAAGGATTAATCCCTTTCAAAACCCTTTCGTTTGGTAAAGGGGTAAATTACACAGCAGGATTGAACAAGGTCCGTACTTCGCCAGATCATGGCACAGCCTATGAAATTGCAGGAAAAGGCAAGGCAGATTTCAATTCTTTTAAAGAAGCGGTATTTACGGCCTTGCATATTTTTAAAAAAAGGACAGAATATCAGGAGCTCAACAAAAATCCCTTAAAAAAAATACGTCAGCTTAAATAGGAATATCAGGCATTCATATTTTTTTGTACCTTCCTAAATGAAGTAAATTGGATCAATGGTTTAATTGGGGTTCCAGCACACTTGTATTTTGTGTGGGATAGCGGGCGAAAATTCAACACCAAAGCAGCTATGAATCAATTGTTTGCCACCTGCTAAATTTGGCCATATTTTTTTTAATTAGCCTTAATACATAATATATTTTTTATATCTTTGCACGCTCTAAACTAGTGTTGGACATGAGGAAACATAAGGAATTTGAAATTCCTTTCTCGGGATTAAAGGAAGGGAAGCACAAGTTTGAGTATAGCATTGAAAACAAGTTCTTTGAATCTTTTGAATACAATGAGTTCAATGATGCCAAGATAGTCTTGCAGGTAATGTTGAATAAAACAAGCATTATGTTGGAGCTGGAGATGAAGGCAGAAGGCATGGTAAATGTAAATTGTGACACTACCAGCGAGCCTTACGACCAAACTATTACCGCTTTTTTGGAATTGGTAATAAAGTTTGGGGAAGAATTCAATGACGAAGATGATGAGATATTAATAATTCCCCATGGGGAACATCAAATCAATATTGCTCAGTACGTCTATGAAATGTTGGTCTTGGCGGTACCCTCAAAAAGGGTTCATCCAGGAGTTTTGGACGGCAGCTTAAAATCTGAGGCATTAAAAAAGTTGCAAGAGTTGCAACCAAAAGAGGAAAAAGAAAACAAAGGAGATACGGATCCCCGTTGGGATGCATTAAAGAAGTTAATAACGGATAAATAAGTTTTAGAATGGCACATCCAAAGAGAAAAATTTCCAAAACCAGGAGAGATAAAAGAAGAACACATTATAAGGCAACAATGCCCCAAATCGCAAAGGACCCTACCACAGGTGAAATGCATTTGTACCACCGGGCTCATTGGCACGAGGGTAAATTGTACTATCGAGGACAAATATTGATAGACAAGACCGAGGAAGCTGTTGCCTAATCACAGTTTTTAAGAAATCATTTGGGACTCCCACTTCATAAGAGTGGGAGTTTTTTTGTGACCTCCGCAAAATATCAAAAACAACAACTTTTAGGGCTTAAAGTCGCAAAAAATCACTATTTTTCACCAATTTTGAAGCATTTTTGGATGTTTTTGAAATTTAAACAGTTTTAGCATGAGCAAACTATCAGCAGCTATTACAGCTGTAGGAGCATATGTTCCGGACTTTGTGTTGACCAATAAAATGTTGGAAGGCATGGTTGAGACCAACGATGAATGGATTACCAGTAGAACAGGAATAAAAGAGAGAAGAATATTAAAGGGAGAAGGCAAGGGTACTTCTTATTTAGCCATTAAGGCAGCGGAAGACCTTATTCGTAAAAAGAATGTTGATCCAAAGGAAATAGATTTATTAATTGTGGCCACTGCCACTCCAGATTTACTTGTTGCTTCCACTGCTGCTTTTGTAGCTTCAGAAATAGGGGCCACAAATGCCTTTTCATATGATTTGCAGGCCGCTTGCTCCAGTTTTTTATTCGGGATGTCCACGGCCTCAGGGTATATTTCATCAGGTCGCTATAAAAAGATTCTTTTGATAGGCGCGGATAAAATGTCTTCTATCATTGATTATACGGATAGGGCAACCTGTATTATTTTTGGGGATGGGGCTGGCGCAGTACTTTTCGAACCCAATACAGAAGGTTTGGGCTTGCAGGATGAGTTTTTAAGATCGGACGGAATAGGAAGGAATTTTTTAAAGATGGACGCTGGGGGGTCTTTGTTGCCCGCATCTGAGGAGACCTTAAAAAATAAACAACATTATGTCTACCAGGACGGTAAATCGGTATTTAAGTTTGCAGTTACCAATATGGCAGATGCCGCAGCGCAGATAATGGAACGTAACGAACTTACACATGACGATGTGCAATGGTTGGTGCCACACCAGGCCAATAAACGAATTGTTGATGCAACAGCCAGTCGAATGGGGGTGGAAGATGCTAAGGTAATGACCAATATTTATAAATATGGTAATACCACTTCGGCAACTTTACCACTATTATTGGAGGATTATGAGAGTCAACTGAAGAAAGGAGACAATTTGGTTTTTGCTGCTTTTGGAGGTGGGTTCGCTTGGGGTTCAATATATTTAAAATGGGCATATAATTCATAAACTGATTCAACTAAACTAAATCAAATTCCATGGATATTAAAGAGATTCAAAGCTTAATTAAGTTTGTGGCCAAATCAGGCGCCAGTGAGGTAAAGCTGGAAACAGATGATATTAAAATTACCATTCGTACCGGAGCTCTAGGTTCTGCAACCGAAACAACCTATGTTCAACAAATGCCAATGACACCTGCCGCCCCTATGGCACCCGCTGCCCAAGCTCAAGTAGAAGCTCCAGCAGCAGCAGCTGACAGTAAACTGGCTGCTGAGGACGACAACAAATACATTACCATTAAATCGCCCATTATTGGAACGTTTTACAGGAAATCTTCACCAGATAAACCTAATTTTGTTGAGGTAGGGGATACCATAAAGAATGGGGATGTACTTTGTGTAATTGAAGCAATGAAACTTTTTAACGATATAGAGTCTGAAGTTTCAGGAAAGATTGTTAAAGTTCTTGTAGAAGATTCTTCCCCAGTAGAATTTGATCAGGCTTTATTCTTAATAGATCCATCTTAGCCAAACCAGATACATTTGTTTTTGAGAACATCTATAATCAAAAAAGATAGGTTTGGTCCATACCCCTGTATAGCAGGGAAAATTTAAACTTTAGAGCATTATGTTTAAAAAAATACTTATTGCAAACAGGGGTGAAATAGCACTACGTATTATCAGAACCTGTAAGGAAATGGGGATAAAAACAATTGCCGTTTACTCCAAGGCCGATGAGGAAAGCCTACATGTAAGGTTTGCAGATGAAGCTGTTTGTATTGGTCCAGCTCCTAGTAGCGAATCCTATTTAAAAATACCGAATATTATTGCTGCTGCAGAGATTACCAATGCAGATGCAATACACCCTGGATATGGATTTTTATCAGAAAACTCCAAATTCTCTAAAATTTGTGCTGAACATAGTATTAAATTTATCGGTGCTTCTGGTGAGCACATAGATAAAATGGGGGATAAGGCTTCTGCGAGGGAGACCATGAAAAAAGCTGGTGTCCCAACTATTCCAGGATCTCAAGGATTACTAAAGTCTGTTGACGAAGCAAAGAAGATTGCCAAGAAAATGGGATACCCTGTAATGGTAAAGGCCACTGCAGGTGGTGGAGGTAAAGGAATGCGTGCTGTTTGGAAGGCAGACGAAATGGAAGATCTATACAACAGTGCAGTACAAGAGGCCACCGCGGCTTTTGGCAATGGCGCCATGTATATGGAGAAGCTTATTGAGGAGCCAAGGCATATAGAAATCCAAATTATAGGAGACCAATATGGCAAAGCTTGCCACCTTTCGGAAAGGGATTGTTCTATTCAACGGCGACACCAAAAATTGACAGAAGAGACACCATCTCCCTTTATGACCGATAAACTCAGGGAGGATATGGGCAATGCAGCAGTATTAGCCGCTGAATTTATAAAATATGAAGGTGCCGGTACTGTGGAATTTTTGGTAGATAAACATCGAAATTTCTACTTTATGGAAATGAATACTCGTATCCAAGTAGAGCATCCAATCACAGAACAGGTTATAGATTATGACCTTATACGTGAACAGATCCTAGTAGCAGGAGGCGTGCCCATTTCGGGAAAAAATTATACGCCAAAACTTCATTCCATCGAATGTAGAATCAATGCTGAAGATCCTTATAATGGGTTTAGACCATCGCCCGGAGCAATAACAACCTTACATACTCCAGGGGGTCATGGGATACGTTTGGATACCCACGTGTACAGTGGATATACAATTCCACCGAACTATGATTCCATGATTGCGAAGCTGATAACTACTGCGCAAACAAGGGAGGAGGCCATCAATAAAATGAAACGTGCCTTGGATGAGTTCGTTATAGAAGGAGTAAAGACCACTATTCCGTTCCATAGGCAATTGATGGATCATCCAGATTATTTGGCTGGGAACTATACAACCAAGTTTATGGAAGATTTTACAATGGATCCCCAACCAGAAAATTAATATAACTACTCCGACTCTTGTCGGAGTTTTTAATTTTGTACTATGAACCTAAGTTATTGGGAATATAATACATGGTTGTCTAATGTTGATTTCACTATTGTTGGCAGTGGAATTGTAGGGCTCAACTGTGCGCTGCACTTAAAAAAGCGATTTCCAAAAGCAAAGGTCCTTGTATTGGAAAAAGGATTTTTGCCCCAAGGAGCAAGTACCAAAAATGCAGGTTTCGCATGTTTTGGAAGTATTTCGGAGATTTTAGCCGATCTTAAGACCCATTCCAAGGAAGAAGTACTTCAGTTAATAAAACAACGATGGAACGGGGTCCAATTGCTCCGTCAAAATCTAGGAGATTCACATATCGATTTCCAACATCATGGGGGGCATGAGATTTTTACGCAAAATCGTGATGAACTTTACGATGATTGTATGGAAAATTTCGATAGGATAAATACACTTTTAAAGCCTGTATTTGGTGAAGAGGTCTTTAAGCCACATTCGAATACCTTTAACTTTAAAAAGGTGCAAAACCAGTATATCACGAATTCTTTCGAAGCACAAATTGATACGGGAATGATGATGGCACGACTGTTAAATCTTGTTCGAAAAAGCGGCGTGACCATTTTAAATTCCATTGCAGTGGAAGCGTTTGAAGAGATTAATGGACAGGTTGCCATAAAAACCAATCATTTTGAATTCCATTCCAGAAGATTATTGGTCGCCACCAACGGTTTTGCCTCGCAGCTTTTAGACGAAGAGATCAAACCTGCCAGGGCCCAGGTAATAATCACAAAACCAATTAAAGACTTACCTATTAAAGGTACGTTTCACTTGGATGAGGGCTATTATTATTTTAGGAATATAAATGATAGGTTGCTTCTTGGTGGGGGCCGAAATTTGGATTTCAATACTGAGGAGACCACAACTTT
This sequence comes from uncultured Flavobacteriaceae bacterium, assembly GCA_964194835.1. GTDB lineage: Bacteria > Bacteroidota > Bacteroidia > Flavobacteriales > Flavobacteriaceae > CAXMOE01. The sequence goes on from CAXMOE010000003.1 coordinate 17,289, forward strand.
TGGGCAAACGGAATTAATACAAAACCAACTTAAAAAATTGCTGGAAGAGGTTATATTACCGAATACCCCATTTGAAATAGAACAACACTGGAGTGGTATTATGGGGATGGGCGATCAAAAACGCCCTGTCGTGAAACAAATTTCCGAACAGGTATTCTGTGGAGTCCGTTTAGGAGGCATGGGGATAGCCATTGGAAGTTTGGTCGGGAAAGAACTGGCAGATTTGGTATAATGGTTAGGATTGTTATATAGATGAACAAAAAAAGCATTAAGCAAGACCTTTATCAGTTCTGTGATATCTACGTAAGCGGGAGAATTGCACGTATTCAAAAACAAATTTCAGCCATCGTAGAGTCATTGACCTCCGAAACTAAAAGTAGTGCGGGCGACAAGCATGAAACAGGAAGGGCCATGCTACAACTTGAGCGTGAAAAACTTGGACAGCAACTCGCCGAGGCTGAGAAAATGAAACAATTGCTTTCAAAAGTTGATATTAATACCAATACAGATTCGGTAGGTTTGGGAAATTTGGTCATTACTCACCAAGGAAGCTATTTTGTAGCAATTTCAGCAGGGGAATTCAAAAATATGGATATTCAAGCTTTCTGTATTTCGGCTAACACTCCCATTGGGAAACTTATTTTGCAAAAATCTATCGGGGATACTGTTATTTTTAAAGATGAAATGATTGAAGTGTTGGAAATATGGTGATTGGCGAAAGATAATCTGTTGTTTTTGGTAAATCTTTATTGAGAGGAGTCGGGCTTTCTCCTACTTACTTTTTTCTGCGCAATTTTCAGTTTCTTTTTTAAACGTTTTTCTATGGACGACTTTGATGGTTTTGTTGTTCTTCGCTTCTTTGGAACCACCAAAGCAGACTCAATTAATTCAATAAACCGATGTATTGCCAGTTCCTTGTTTTTGTGTTGACTACGGGTCTCATCACATTGGAGGAGTAGCATATGTTCCTTTGTGAGACGGTGCTCCAACTTTTTGTAGAGACGTTCTTTTTCCGATTTAGAAAGGAATTTTGAATTATCAACATCAAAATTTAATTCCACTTTGCTGGAAACCTTGTTCACATGCTGTCCTCCGGCACCGCTGCTACGAACCGCTTTAAACTGTAATTCGTGTATGATACGTTCTTTGTCCAAAACCTTATATTAATCTTTTATTTATGGTCTCAATTGCAACATTAAGAAAGATCTTTCTTTCCTTCTCAATGGACGTTAGCGAATTAAAAAAAATGGTTTGTCCATCCAGATCACCCTTGATTAAAAAGTGACTTCCCATAGGGTAGGAATTTTGAACGATGACCTCAAGACCGGATCTTTTGGAAACCTTAAATTCATGTGCATAGATTATGATCCTCCTTTTGGTATCGGCATAAGATTTTACAATGTTCACGGGAATAATATTCGCCTCCCCAAAGAGTGACGCAATATAAATGCTCTTCGGATTTTGATAAAGCTCCAAAGTAGGTTTATCAGCAATAATTTCTTGATCTTTAAGGACTATGGCCCTATTGGCAAACGGGAGAACATCATAATAGTCATGGGTTGCGGTCAAACAGGTAATACCTTGTTTTTTCAAATACTCAAAAAGATTTCTTCGCAAACTGTTTTTCCTAAAATTGTCTATATGGCTAAAAGGTTCGTCCAGAAGCAATACTTCCGGTTCTTGGGCCAAAACCCTCGCCAGAGCTACACGTTGCTGTTGACCGCCACTCAGATTTTTGACTTTTGTCTTGGCAAATTTTTCCATTTCAATCATCTCCAGTAACTCTAGTGTCCTTTCTTTGAGTTCTTTTGGATAAAAAACTGATAGAAATTGACTTATGTTTTCTTCTACCGTAATAAATGGCATTAAGTCAAAATCTTGGGAAAGGTATTTCATATACGATTCTCCAGGGACCAAATTATACTCTGGCCCCAACACTTGGTTACCGTTCCAGAAAACAGCTCCTTCATTTGCCTGCAACAAGCCATATATAATCTTTAGCAGTGTACTTTTACCACATCCGCTTTCACCAATTATAGAAATATGCTCGCCTTGTTCGACCTTAAAATCAATGTTGCTCAAAACAGGAGCCTTATTGTATGCAAACGTAACGTTATCGACTTGTAACATATAAGCTAATTTATGCAAAATCACCAAGAGGGAAGGACAAATAAAAATCCGTTCCTACTAGAAACGGATTTAAATATAAAATATTGATGATTTGAATTTATTTCTTTTGGGTTGGTCATTTTTGGCACTTCAACAAAAGCTACCAAAATCTCCTCCTAAACCAGTTTGTTATCAACTAGGTATTCGGCAATTTGAACCGCATTTGTCGCTGCACCTTTTCTAAGATTATCTGAAACAATCCACAAATTCAAGGTGTTATTTTGAGATTCATCCCGGCGGATCCTTCCTACAAAAACGTCATCCTTGTCATGGGCATAAACAGGCATGGGATACGTATTAGTATCTGGATTGTCCTGAACCACCACACCGGATGTTGCACTTAGTATTTTGCGTACTTCAGTCAGATCAAACTCATTTTCAAACTCAATGTTAACGGCTTCGGAATGCCCCCCTGCTGTTGGAATGCGAACTGCAGTGGCCGTTACAGAGAATGAATCGTCACTTAATATTTTAATAGGCTCCTTGGCCAATTTCATTTCTTCCTTGGTATAGCCATTATCGAGAAAAACGTCACAATGGGGTAGGGCATTTCTGTTGATGGGATAAGGATAGGCCATTTCTCCATCAATACCAGCCATTTCATTTTCGAGCTGCCTTACTGCTTTTACGCCCGTGCCAGAAACCGATTGGTAGGTAGATACAACTACCCTTTTCATCCTATACGCTTTGTGTAAAGGGGCCAATACCATTACCATTTGTATTGTGGAACAATTAGGATTGGCAATGATCTTATCGTCTTTGGTAAGCTCATGCGCATTAATTTCTGGTACTACCAACTTTTTCGTGGGGTCCATACGCCATGCCGAAGAGTTGTCTATAACCGTTGTGCCAGTTGCGGCAAATATGGGCGCCCATTCCATGGAAGTATCACCACCGGCAGAAAAAATGGCTATTTCGGGTTTGGCCAATACTGCATCTGCAAGACCTATGATCGTATATTCCTTATCTTTAAAAGTCAATTTTTTGCCCACGGAACGTTCCGAAGCCACCAATAACAGTTCTGTAATTGGAAAATTTCTCTCCGCCAAAACTTTCAGCATTACCTCGCCCACCATTCCAGTGGCACCTACTACCGCTACTTTCATCTGTACAATATTTAGGCGTCAAATGTACAGAATATGTGGTATTGTACAAGAGCTTTAAACAAAAATAGTTTAAATATAACAAATTGTTGTAAATAACACAAACATATAAAAAGGGCCGCCAACCTTGTTAGCGAAACATGGTTGGCGGTTTTTGTGAAGCTACTGTAGTGTAGCGGTATCCCCTTAAATGGGGCTTTATCATATTACTTTTTCAACAAATCCCTTATTTCTCCCAATAGTTCCTCTTGGGAAGGACCTTTGGGCGCAGGGGGAGCTGGAGGAGTTTTCGATTTATTATAAGCTTTAACAATTAGGAACATTACAAAACCAACGATAAGCAGGTTTACTATGGTATTTACCCAAGCCCCCCATCGGATTGCATTTTCGGCCACAAAACCTTCTGCGCCCTCTGTTCCTGAAGCTTCAGTTAGAATAACTTTTAGGTTGGCAAAGTCCATACCTCCTGCAAAATGCCCTGCAATTGGCATAACAATGTCGGCCACAAAACCATTGACAACAAGGCCTACGGCTCCAGCCAAAATAACAGCAACTGCAAAATCCATTACATTGCCTGTCATGATGAAATTCTTAAATTCTTTTAACATGTTTTAGTGTTTTTCAGGTAAGTGTATGCAATTTAGACAAAAAAAACACTCTTAACAACTTGTTAATTAAGATTTTAAAGGTTGAGATATGTCCTTTTAACCCTTTGTGATATGCTGGTCAGAAGTTCGTATGATATGGTATTCGCCCTAGATGCAAACTCTTCTGCCGAGGGCCTTTTTCCAAAAACAACAACTTCGTCCCCTTCCTTACAATCAATGCCGGTGATATCGATCATAATCATGTCCATACACACATTGCCAATTATAGGAGCCATTTTTCCATTGATTGCCACAAAAGCTTTTCCGTTACCGTATTGCCTTCCAATACCATCGGCGTGGCCAATTGGCAATGTTGCGGTGACTCTATAACCATCTGATCGGTAAGCTCTGTTGTAACCTACACTTTCATTTGGCTCAATATTATGGATTTGGGATATGATTGTTTTTAGGGTAGCTACGGGTTTCAATTGTGCATCAATAGCAGCTTCGTTTCCATATCCATACAACCCAATTCCACTACGAACCATATCTAATTGTGCTTTGGGATAGTTGATAATCCCTGACGTATTCAATAAGTGTTTAAAGGGTTTGTAGCCCAATTTCCCATTTACTTCTCCAGAAATTTCTTTAAAAGTACTGATCTGGGCCAGTGTAAATTCATTTTCATTCAAATCATCCGTAGCTGCTAAATGTGAAAAAATAGACGCAACCTTTATTTCTTGTCTTCCCTCTAATTGTGCTACAATATAGTCTACATCGTTCTCACAAAATCCTAGACGGTTTAGGCCGGTATTGAATTTTATATGGACAGGATACTCTTTTTGACGACTTTCTTTTGCGACCTTTAAAAAAGATTTGAGAATCTTTGGGGAATAAAGACTGGGTTCCAGGCAACTTTGGATCAATACTTCAAAATTAGATGGTTGGGGGTGTAAAACCAATAT
>CAXMOE010000003.1:22122-41480 GCA_964194835.1 uncultured Flavobacteriaceae bacterium
ATTGGGATTTTAATTCCAGCATCACGTAGTGCCACACCCTCATTTACATAAGCAACGGCCAAATATTCTGCGCCTAAACTTTCCAGTTTTTGTGCAATCTTTACCGAATCACTTCCATAGGCAAAAGCCTTTACAACACCCAGAAATTTAGTAGTGGATTCTAATTTTGACCTTAGAGAACTATAGTTATGTTCCAGGGCCTGTAGGTCAATTTCCAAAACGGTTTCGGTAGCTCTAGGCATTCATGTCAGTTTTGTTTTCCAATATTTCTTCACCCTCCACATCCATTCCGCGTACTTTCTCCTGTAACATGGCCTTATAGAATGCAGCCCTGCTCAATGGTTCATAGTCGTCAGTTTCACCGAGTAATACCAGTTTGTCGTTATTGGATTTTCTAAAACTATAATTGGCCAAATTTCCGGTACGTGTACATATGGCATGTACTTTGGTCACATATTCGGCAGTGGCCATTAACGCAGGCATAGGTCCAAAAGGATTGCCTTTAAAATCCATATCCAGCCCTGCTACAACCACCCGTACACCTCTGTTTGCAAGGTCATTGCATACGGTTATTATTTCGTCATCAAAAAATTGAGCCTCATCTATTCCTACTACATCACAACCATCAGCCAAAAGCCGAATATTTGCGGCAGCAGGCACAGGGGTTGACCGAATTTCATTAGCATCATGTGACACTACCATATCTTCGTGATATCGTGTATCAACAATAGGCTTAAATATCTCCACTTTTTGTTTTGCAAACTTGGCACGTCGTAGCCTTCTGATCAGTTCCTCGGTCTTTCCAGAGAACATGGATCCGCAGATAACTTCTATCCAACCGAATTGTTCTTTATGATTAACAGTGTTTTCGAGAAACATTTTGTAATTTTAGACGAAAGTAAGGTGTTTTTTCGTTCCTTATTATTAGAGAAACAAAATTATTAAAAAAGATACACCTTTTCTAAAAAGGTAAAATAAAAAGGTTGAATTAATGAAACGAAAATTGAAAGAGGAATTGGTACGAATGTCCACGGATATTATTGCCTCAGCAGAGTTGAATGAGATCAACGATTTATATGAAGCGGCGAAACGTCTCTATGAAAAATTGGCGGTATTAAAATTTATTGAACAGGAACTGAACGATATAGAAATAGACGTTTCCAAAAACGTGATTGCAGCCAAGTTTGAAAAAATGGCGAATGCTGTTATGAATGAAAACGCATCGGTTCCTGAGAGTAATCCACATTCAGAGGATATAATTACCTCGGGTATAGACACCATTAAGGGAATGGTCTCCGAAATGCCCACTTCCGCTATGGCCGAAGAAGTAATTGCCGAATTTGTGGCAAAGTCCGAGTTGATGAAGAACGATAAGGAACTATTGGAGCCCGAACAATCCAAGGAGTTTATATCAAAGGCAGCGAAACAGGATAAGTCAAAATCACTTAATGACAAACTCACCAAGGAAATAAAGGTAAATTTAAACGATAGGCTTGCCTTTGTAAAACATCTCTTTAATGATAATGCCGAGGATTATAATAGAGTTTTGTCCCAATTAAATACCATTGATACAAAAGAACGATCTATTTCCTTTATCGAAAACATGGTAAAGCCCGATTATGAAAATTGGGTGGGAAAAGAAGAATTTGAATCACGTTTTATGTCTTTGATAGAGCGTAAGTTTACGTGATTAAAAGCTCTTAGAGTGTAATTTATTAGTCGAAAGTTGATTTTGCAATTTTCGACTTCTTATTTTTAAGCATTAACATTACAGATGGGCAAATTATTTTTAGTTCCTACACCGATAGGCAATTTGGAGGACATTACATTAAGGGCTATAAGGGTTCTGAATGAAGTGGACCTAATATTGGCTGAGGACACACGTACCAGTGGAAAATTATTGCAACATTATGACATTGGCACCCCGATGCAAAGTCACCATATGCATAACGAGCACAAAACCGTCGACGGTGTAATTAAACGTTTGATGGCCGGGGAAGACATTGCCCTAATTTCTGATGCGGGTACACCCGCCATATCAGATCCAGGATTTTTACTGACCCGTGCCTGTGTTGGAAATGAAGTGGAAGTGGATTGCTTGCCTGGGGCAACAGCTTTTGTTCCTGCCTTGGTAAATAGTGGACTTCCCAACGACAGATTTGTCTTTGAGGGGTTCTTACCTGTTAAAAAAGGACGGCAAACACGCTTAAAACTACTATCGGAGGAACCCAGAACCATGGTCTTTTACGAATCGCCCCATAAGTTGGTAAAAACATTGGGCCATTTTGCAGAGTATTTCGGTGCAGACAGGTCCATTTCCGTTTCAAGGGAACTCACCAAAATGTACGAGGAAACCATAAGGGGAACTGCCGCAGAAGTTTTGGAACATTACACCAATACGCCTCCGAAGGGAGAGATTGTTATAGTGGTTGCAGGGATAAAATAAAAATAAGTAAGGCTCGGCAACAGTTAGTTAAATTAATGTCATGGAATCCCTTTTAACAGATATCAGGAACTGCATGGTATGCAAGGAACATCTTCCATTGGGTCCCAGGCCCATTGTTTCGGCACACCTCAAATCCAGAATCATAATTATTGGTCAGGCACCGGGCACCAAGGTTCACCAGACGGGTATTCCTTGGGACGATCCAAGTGGAAAACAACTCCGAAAATGGTTAAATGTCAGTGATTCCATATTCTATGATGAGACCCAAATTGCTTTGATACCCATGGGGTTTTGTTATCCAGGGAAGGGGAAATCGGGCGATTTACCACCTAGACCTGAATGCGCTCCCCTGTGGCATAAACCCTTGTTGGATAGAATATCCAATGTTGAATTGGTTATTTTAATTGGCATGTATGCCCAAAACCATTATTTAAAAGGAAATACTAAAAAGAATTTAACAGCAACAGTTGAAGCTTATAAAGAGTATCTGCCAAAATACTTTCCATTGCCCCATCCATCACCAAGAAACCGGTTTTGGTTAACAAAGAATCCTTGGTTTGATAAGGAGGTGGTACCGGAATTGCAACGAATGGTTGGGACTATTTTTGATAAACAATAGTCAACACTTACCCTTGTAAATCAACAAATGAGAAATTTTTACCACTGAACAAGCCCTTGTCAGATAGTTTTAGATCTGGAATTACAAGTAAGGCCATAAAAGAGAGCGTCATAAAAGGAGCTTTTAATCTGCTGCCGTAACCTTTTGCCATAGCATCCAATTCTTCGTAGAGCTTTCCCGTTTCCCATCCGTCCAAGTCACTCATGATGCCCGCAACAGGTAAGGCCAAACTCTTTTGTTTATGTTCATCTACAGCACAGATTCCCCCTTTATTCTCAATGATGAGGTTTATGGCCTTGCATAAATCCACATCAGATACACCTACTGCAATAATGTTATGGGAATCATGAGCTACGGAACTTGCTATAGCCCCTTTCTTTAACCCAAAATTTTTAACGAACGCAATGGAGGGAGAGGTATTCCTATACCGGTTTACTACGGCTATTTTTAATATGTCACTTACAGTATCCGAGACAATCCCCAGGTCTTTTACCAAGGCAGGACATCGTAGTTCATTGGTAATCAATTCTCCATCCAAAGCTTCGATAACCTTTATATGTTTACTTGCCGCCAGAACATAAAAATCTTCCAAATTTTTAGGGGCAATATTGAAATTGTTTGGGGTCTCAAATGGAACGGACCTAATAAAAGATTTTCCTTGTTCAGCCACTAGTTCGCCGTTGATATATGTTTGAAAAACATTGAAGTTCTCTAAGTCTTCAACTACAATGAAATCTGCTGCATCCCCTTCCTTTAGGAGGCCAACGTTCATTCCATAGTGGTTTACAGGATTTATACACGCTACCTGTAAAACTTTAAAGACGTCGATTCCCTTTGCAACTGCTCGGGCACAAATTTGATTTATATGCCCCACAAGTAAATCATCTGGATGCTTATCATCCGAACAGAACATCATGTTATCAAAATTATCCGGTAACAAGTCTATTAGGGCATCAAAGTTTTTGGCAGCGCTTCCCTCGCGAATAATCACTTTCATGCCCAATGCAAGTTTTTCCTGAGCTTCCTCATAGGTAAAGCATTCATGGTCAGTAGAGATCCCTGCAGCGATATATTTTTTGGCTTCCTGCCCCCGCAACCCTGGGGCATGACCGTCTATTGGTTTCTGAAGATCCTTAGCTGATTTAATTTTTTTGAGCACCTCTTTGTCGTCAAAAAGAACCCCTGGATAGTTCATCATTTCTGCCAAATAGTAAATATCGGACGAGGACAGTAAGTCATTTACGCCATCGGCATTTATTATGGCTCCTGAGGTTTCAAAACCCGTTGCCGGCACGCATGAAGGGGCCCCAAAATGAAATTTTAAAGGAACTTTCCGACCATTTTCGATCATAAAATGCACCCCTTTTGAACCGAGCACGTTGGCAATTTCATGTGGATCGGAAACTGTAGCAACGGTTCCGTGAATTACGGCAAGGCGTGCAAATTCTGAGGGCACCAACATAGAGCTTTCAATATGAATATGGGCATCAATAAAGCCTGGAAGGATATAATGATTTGGCACATTCTCCATTTCAACTATGGAAACAATTATCCCATTTTGTACAGTGATTTCAGCAGGAAAGATGTGCTGGGAAAAGATATCCACTAATTGCCCTTGTATCTTTTTCATTTATTGATGTTTTCCTTTCTCCCAACCATGTTTGCCCAAATAGGTTTCCCCACTTTCCACCGCACCGTCTTCTAGGGAAGTGCCCATGGAGTCATTCCATCGATTAAGGTAACCAAACAAGGAAACTACTCCCAGCATTTCCACAATTTCACCTTGATCCCAATAGGCATACAATCGTTCTTTGATTGCCTCATCCACTGCATTGGGCACTTGAGAGGCTGCAAGGGAAAAGTCCAGCGCCGCCCGCTCTGCCTCGGAAAAAGCAGAATGTGTACGGTATTCCCATATATTGTCCAATTGTTCTTGTTCTGCACCATAACGTTCTGCTGCGCGTATGGCATGGGCTTGGCAATATCGGCATCCAGTAGCATTACTACTGACCCAAGCAATCATTCTCTTAAGGGCAGAGGTTACCTTGCCTTCATTGGCCATCACAGCTTTGTTCAGATTAATAAAAGCTTTGGATATGGCCGGCCTATGTTGCATGGTAAGTACCGAATTGGGACAAAATCCCAGCGTCTCGTTAAAGAATTCGGCCAGTTTTTTGGTCTCTGAATCGTGGTTCGGATCAAGGGGTGTTACAAGTGGCATAGTTCTGTTTTTTATGTCGTATTTTTGATGTCTACAAGTAACAAAAAAAACATCTCATGACAAATCATATCACTACCAAATGGTTGGGTAATATGGCTTTTGAAAGCAATAACCCATCTGGATTGAATTTACAAATGGACGCTGGTCCTGAAAATGGAGGAGAAGGCAATGGTTTACGGCCCAAAGCCCTTATGTTATCTTCCCTCGCAGGATGTTCGGGATTGGATGTGGCATCCCTTATAAAAAAAATGAAATTGGACGTCGATGACTTTCATATAGAAACCATTGCGAACCTTACTGAAGAACACCCTATGTATTATGATGCCGTTACCATTGAATACCATTTTTACGGTAAAACCCTTGCAGAAGCAAAATTGCAACGGGCTGTGGATTTATCTGTTGAAAAATATTGTGGTGTTATGGAAATGTTTAGAAAATTTGCTACATTGGAGATTAAAATCATGTATCATCAGACGAAATAAAAAATATTGGTCCGAGCTTATCGAAGACCATTTTTGAAATTCATACTTTGAGAAATAAAGTATGACAAAAATAACCCCATGCGCTGGACGTTAAAACCCAAACCAGATCAAGAGCAGACCAAAGCCTTGGTACAAGAGCTTAAGACAGATGTTTTGGTTGCACATCTATTAGTGCAACGGGGGATTACTGATTATGAGACTGCCAAGAAGTTCTTTCGGCCACAATTAACCGATTTGCACGATCCGTTTCTTATGAAGGATATGGACATTGCGGTGCAACGGATTGAAAAAGCAATAGCAAATAACGAAAATATTCTCGTTTTTGGAGATTATGATGTGGATGGTACCACTGCAGTTGCCTTGGTGTCCTCCTATTTGTTGGCGTATTATTCCAATGTGGCCACCTATATTCCTGACCGCTATGAGGAAGGATATGGAGTCTCGGTTCAAGGAATCGATTTTGCAGAAGACAATGGCTTTTCGTTGATTATTGCATTGGACTGTGGAATAAAGGCAGTGGACAAAGTTGCCTATGCCAAGGAAAAAGAAATAGATTTTATTATTTGCGACCACCACCGCCCTGGAAAAAAATTGCCCAATGCAGTTGCTGTTTTGGATCCTAAGCGGGACGATTGCTCATATCCGTATGATGAACTTTGCGGATGCGGTGTGGGCTTTAAATTAATTCAGGCACTTGGCTCTAATAAGGGAGAAACGATTCAAGATGTTATTCCTTATCTAGATTTGGTTGCCACAGCAATTGGTGCTGATATTGTCCCCATTACTGGCGAAAATCGGGTCTTGGCCTACTTCGGTCTTCAGGTAGTCAATTCACATTCAAGAGCAGGCTTTAAGGCCATTATTAACCAAACAAAAAAACAAAAACTTACTATTACCGATGTGGTATTTGTAATTGCTCCCCGCATCAATGCAGCTGGGCGTATGAAACATGGCCAGCATGCGGTAAACCTGCTTACTGAAACTAACTTGGAACAAGCAAAGAAATTTGCCGAAGAAATAGAAAAGCTCAATACCGATCGTAGGGGATTGGATCAGGATATTACCCAAGAAGCGCTGTTGCAGATTCAGGAGAACAAAGAAGAAGAACGATTTACTTCTGTGGTATATAATGAATCTTGGCACAAAGGGGTCATTGGTATTGTGGCCTCCCGGCTTACCGAAACTTATTACCGTCCCACCCTAGTGTTTACCAAAAGCGGATCAAAACTGGCAGCTTCTGCCCGTTCTGTAAAAGGGTTTGACGTATACAATGCTTTGCAAGGATGTGCCGATTGTATAGAACAATTTGGAGGGCATAAATATGCAGCCGGACTCACATTACTGGAAGACCAGTATGAAGCATTTAAGGCACAATTTGAGAAAGTGGTATCTAACACTATAGATCCCGGTCTATTGATTCCTGAAATCACTGTCGACACCCAAATAAATTTTGACCAGATTACACCGAAGCTAATGCGGATTATTAACCAATTTGCTCCATTTGGACCAGGGAATATGGCTCCGTTATTTATGGCAGAAAATCTTGAAGATACCGGTTACGCAAAGGGTGTTGGGGAGGATAAAAAGCATTTGAAATGTAGGCTTACCCATAGCAAAAAGGTCTCTGGGAGTGTGAAAGAGAAATCTTTTGATACAATTGGTTTTAACTTGGGAGATAAATTGTCCTTGGTTTCCGGCAAACAACCTTTTAGTGCGGTTTTTTCATTGGATGAAAACGAATGGCAGGGCAACGTAAGTCTACAACTAAAATTAAAGGATATACGTTAGCGATCAAACTTTTGTAATGAAAGACTTGTTCCATCAAAAACCCCATAGGTAAAATAAGATATCCAATCCCCCAGGTTCATATAGGTAGAATTTTCATTGAGGACTATTTCCAAAGGAAGATGCCTATGTCCGAAGACAAAATAGTCGTAGTGCTCCTGCTCCAATTTTCGCTTTGCATATTGTACCAGCCACTCTTTTTCTTCACCTAGAAATTTAATGTCCCGATCACCGGAAATGAGCTTGTTTTTCACGGAAAGGTACTGAGCCAATTTTACTCCCAAATCGGGATGCAGCCATCTAAATATCCATTTGGCAAAAGGGTTGGTAAAAACCTTTTTCATGCGTTTGTACCCTTTGTCTCCAGGCCCCAGGCCATCGCCATGTCCGATAAAAAAAGAAGTCTTGTTAAAGGTGAATTGCTGAGGTTTGTGAAAAACAGGGATATTGAGTTCTGTCTCGAAATACCCGTTCATCCATAGGTCATGGTTGCCGACAAAATAATAAATAGGGATACCGGAATCTGTTAGTTCTGCCAATTTGCCCAAAGTACGGGTAAACCCTTTGGGAACGACGGTATTGTACTCAAACCAAAAATCGAACAGATCTCCTAAAATAAAAATTGCGGCCGCGTCTTGTTTTATCTCATCAAGCCATGCCACAAATTGTTTTTCCCGTGGCATACTCTGCTCCATTGTTGGAGCACCCAAGTGGTTATCACTTGCGAAATAAATTTTCTTGCCTTTGGGAACGTTAATTGTCTTCATTTATGGTGTAAATATAATCAAAGTGCCTCTTTTGTTAATACACCGAACTTGGTTAATTGTCGCTGGCATACCACTCTGCAAAGGAAGTTTCGGTTTCTTGAAGTTTAAGAGAATGTAATTGAATGTTTTTTGGCAATCTAATTTTAATTTTTGATGCAAAGTCAATTACCATGTTTTCACTGGTAGGTTGGTAGTCCGCCAATATCACCTTGTGGCCCCTGTCAATAAGTTCTTTGGCCAACTCCAAGTGAGGTGTGTTCTTGTTGAATACTGTTGCATGGTCAAAAGGATTAACAATTTCCTCTTTTACAATTTTTTTGAGATCACCAAAATCAATGACCATCCCAAGTTTCACTTCCGATGTATCGGTGATCGGGGTCCCGATCACAGTTACAGAAAGTTTATAACTGTGCCCATGTACGTTTCTGCACTTACCATCATACCCATAAAGTGCATGGCCTGTCTCAAAACTGAACTGTTTGGTAATTCGAATATTGCCCATTGGTCGATTTTATGTTGCAAATGTAGGCATTATTGAAAATGAAAACATGTTTGGTTGGGGCAAAGCTACCTAGCCAATCTTAATTGATGGTTTTCCAGAAATTTTACATTACCACCAAAACCCTATAGGTCCAGAATGCAGGAAATAAGAATAAATTTATCGCTTGTATTTCTTCTTCTTCGCAATACGATTAAAAAAATATACACCAACTACAAAAAGAGCAAGGATTGGGAAGATAAGGTCTCCGTTTAAAAATGATAAAATGTCCATATGGATGTTTTAAAAGAGCAGAACGGAAATAATTGGACCTTATTGTTTTTTAAGAAAAAGAGCTACAAGAGCTGATGTTACAACACCCATGGTTAATGCCCCAAAAGCACTTTGAAGCATATAGCTCTTTAAATTAAAATAACCTTCAGCAGCCTCTTGGGTCATTTTCCCTGAGTCTACAGCAAATTTTATCACATTTGGAAAATATTCAGGGCTAATATAGGTGCTGGTGATGTATTGTGTCAGGGGGCTTAAGATCGCCACTACAATGCTAATTAGAATACCACTTACAAAGCCTTGTTTCCATGTCATTTTTCCACCATAGATATTATCTCTTTTATCTTTTAGGGCCATTACGAATATGAGGATGGCCACTATAGCAAATAAGTTGGTATAAATGGGGTGCTTATCGATATGGTTACTATGCCAACCCATTGCCTTTTCAAAGACCATCCAAACCATAATGGAAATGGAAAAAATTACTCCCCATCTTATTTCCGTTCCATACTTTTTCATAGACCTGTTTTTTTTGAATCTTTTTCTAATCGAAGCAACTTATTTCTTGAATTTGTGAAGCGCTTGTTTCGTAAATTCGGACAACACTAAGGTTCCGGATAGTTCGGCACGTTCTACCAATAATTTGTCCCAATGAGTAGTGCCTTGCCAAAGCACGTTTTTCATTTCCCGTAGTGCATCCGGATTATAGGAAGCCAATTTTTTAATGAAGAAATGCAGTTCCTTGTCCATATCTTTCATATTGTCGAACACTCTTGAAAAAAGTCCTTTTTCCTTTGCCCAATATGCGTTTTTCCATTCGGTTGGGAAGAGGGACAATTCTGCAAGACCAGCCTTCCCAATTTTACGCTCTACTGCAGGGGCAATCACCAAGGGAGCGATACCTATTGTCAGTTCCGATAGACGTATTGCGGCGGCCTGAGTGGCAAAGACATAATCGCAGGCTGAAATAAGCCCTACACCCCCACCTACGGCCTTGCCCTGTATACGGCCGACAATCAATTTTTTACAATTCCGCATGGAATTGATCACATTGGCAAATCCACTAAAAAAGGCTTTTCCTTCTTCGAGATTGGTGATTGCCATTAGCTCATCAAATGAAGCACCAGCACAGAAGACCCCATCACCTGCGGACTTGAGAACAATTAGTGATACGGCATCATTTTCCGAAAGTTTTTGAAGTTCTTTCGTCAATCTATCCAATAGCTCTGCTACAAAGGAGTTACTGGCCGGATGACCGAATTCTACAACTGCAACGTTATTTTCAATTTGTGTGTATAAACTTCCATTAGGTCTTTCGGTGCCCATATGTTTTTGTTTTACCCAAAATTAGGTGTTTTGCAACAGTGGGCGAAACTTTCGCCTGAATTTCCAGACCAATGCGAACCCGCGAATCGACATCCAAATTCCGAAAGCTATCCAGATACCATAAAATCCAAAGCCGAGATATTTGGTAATGTACAGGGTGGGAACAAAGCCTAAAAACGTAGCTGAAAGCAATACATTCCTCAGGTACTTCATCTCGCCCAACCCTTTAAAGAGACCGTCGAAAACAAAGGCAAGTGTATTCACGGGAAGTCCAAGAATTAAAATAAAGAACACGGAATAGAAGGTTTCCAAAACAATAGGTTCATTAGAAAATAAGCTCCCTAAGGGCCTATAGAATACAAATCCAAACACTGCCAAAATTAGGCTTACAACAAGACCATATTGTATGATTTTTTTTGCAAGCCTCCATAGACCGTTATAATCTTTTGCTCCTAATAGTTTCCCACCAAGGATATTTCCGGCAGCACCATATCCATCAATAAAAAAAGCGGCAAAAAGCCATAGGTTTATAGCAATGGTATGGGCCCCAATATAGCGGTCACCCAAAGCAGTGGCCTCCCTTACCGCCAAAATCAAAGCGACATTCAGGGCTAAGGCCCTCACAAACAGGTTTAAGCTCATGACCACCAATCGGCCCAACTCTGGGTGTAATGGAAAACGAAGCTTTAAACTTATCTCTGTTTTTAAAATTAAAATTACGAAGGCCATAATGGCCATGACCCCTTGTGAGATTAGACTGGCCCAAGCAGCGCCCTCCAAGTACATGGCATCCAAATAACCTTCCACACCATAGACAAATAAAACATCCAGTATAACATTTAATATTGCACCTATGATAGCTATGATCATGGGCCACATGGTGTTCTGTAGTCCCCTAAAAATTCCAAAAACCGCAAAGGTGAAGAGTGTTAACGGAAAGCCCCACACCCTTATGTTGTAATAGGAAATACAGTAATCTAGAATTTTGCCCGAAGCTTCGAACAACCGAAAGATATCCTCAACGATAAAAATGGTGGCAAGCAGTACTACGATACTAAGTGAAATATTAAAGAATATGGCCTGAGCAGGAAGAGCCTTCACTTCTTCCAATCGGCCAGCACCCAAATATTGGGAGATAATTGCTGAAATGGAACTTCGGGTCTGACCTAGAATCCAGATCAACATTGATAAAAAAGAACCTACAATCCCAGCGGCGGCCAGAGATTCGAGACCATTCACTGGGATATTGCCTACGATGGCAGTATCTGTTATAGACAATATTGGTTCTGCTATTCCTGCGATGGTGGAAGGGACGGCAAGATTATTAATGCTTTTAAAGTTGATGGTTGTTTTCAATTAAGTAGAGGTCTTATACAACTAGTTCGTAACAATGAAAGGGATGCTCACTTTGTTTGGGAAAGTAAATATCAGCCAATCTATGGTAACCCCTTGCTTCATAAAAAATTTGGTTACGTTTATTTTGACTAAACGTATCCAAACGCACGGAAACATGTCCTTTGTCCTTGGCATATTGTTCTGCAAAACCCATCAATTGTTGCGCATACCCTTGCCCCTGAAGTTTTGGATGTACGCTCAACCGATGTATATAGATGTTGTTCCCGTTTGGAGTTAGCCAGTTAATAGGAAAATATTCATCATCCATTAGGATTGAGATTACAATGGTGCCCTGAATCTCTTTGTTTATTTCGAGAACAAAGAGCTCGTTTCGCTTAATGTCCTCTTCGAATGCATGCCTTGAAGGATAGTGTTCGTTCCATTGGTATATCCCTTTATCTATCATATTCTTAGCACACTCCTTGGTTAAAGTAAGAATTTTGGTTATTTCGGTGATCTTTGCAGGTCTAATCATGTATTGATTTGAATTTAATTGTAAATTTAGATTATAAATCGTAAAATCGTAGTATGAAAAATATATTGGTACCCATTGGAGTTTCCCCTAATTCGCATGAAACATTACAATATGCGGTGGATTTTGCCTCAGAATTTTCTTCAAATTTATATGTAATGGAGGTTTTTAGCGTATCCGCAGGAGCAGGAAAGCTGGCCAATATAAAAGAAAAGGTAGAGAAGAGCAGTAGGGAACATTTAAAGGAGGTTATAGATAAGATAAATCCTAAAACAGCCAAGATCAATATAGCAACCTACAATGGGGAATTAATAGATGGACTTTGCGATATAGACCAGGAATTGGGAATCGATTTAATTATCATCGCTCCACGAAGCAATGATATACGGGAAGAACTTTATTTGGGAAATACTTCGGGTAAAATAGTTAAACAGACAGATATCCCTACTTTGATTGTTCCCAAGGGAACTGTTTTTAAGCCTTATAAGACCATTCTTACCGCCTTTTGTTCGGGAATAGTGAAACGGAAACGTATGATCAATCCATTGATAGCAATTAAGGATAAATTTGAGGCCGAGGTTAAGTTACTTATGGTTAAAACTCCAGGTTATACTGATGACGATTTAAAAATTGATACCGCCTTAATGGATATCAGTACGCAATTGACCTTAACAGAAAATCCCACAACCTATTTGGGGGTTTTGGAACATTTTCAATCCCAGCACCCAGATATTCTTTGTGTCTTTAGAAGAAAAAGAGGATTCTTTAAAAAACTCTGGGAAAAGAATACCATACGAAAATCTGAATTTTTCGCACCCATTCCAGTACTGATGTTATGTGTGAAAAAGGACTGATGGGGTCGTTTATTTCCTAAGCTGAATTTTGTTTCTTTCATAAAAAACAGTTTCTTTGCGCATCCAATTTGGGGGATTAGCTCAGTTGGCTAGAGCGCTTGCCTGGCAGGCAAGAGGTCACCGGTTCGAATCCGGTATTCTCCACAAAAACCATCGCATTTGCGATGGTTTTATTTTTTAAGAAAATAATAACACACCACATTTTCTTCTAAACCTCCATAGCATTAATTTCACGGAAACAGAATTCAAATGAGGGATTTAAAAAATAGTGTCGCCTATATTACAGGGGGCTCCAAGGGAATTGGATATGGGGTTGCACAACAAATGCTAAAAGCCGGAATGAAGGTGGCCATTAGCGGCAGGACCATGGAAACTGTGGAAAAAGCTGCCCGGAAACTTGGCAACGCAGAAGATGTGTTGGCCATTGCTTCCGATGTTACAAAACTTGGTGATGAAAAGGCTGCGGTGCATAAAATCCTTGAAAAATGGGGTCAATTGGATGTGGTTTTGGCCAATGCCGGGGTAGGGCATTTTGCACCCGTTGACGAGCTTTCTGAAACAGATTGGCACCAGATGATAGACATTAATCTAAATGGGGTTTTTCATAGCCTTAAGGCATCTGTGGATGCATTAAAAGATTCTAAAGGATATTATATAACCATGGCCAGTTTGGCAGGGACCAATTTCTTTGCCTCTGCTGCAGGATATAACGCAACTAAATTTGGAGTTGTAGGTTTTACCCAGGCGGCCATGCTAGATCTTCGTAAATACGATATTAAAGTGTCTACCATAATGCCGGGTTCTGTGGCCAGTTATTTTAATGACAACGAACCATCAGATAAGGATGCATGGAAAATACAACCAGAAGACCTTGGGGAACTTGTATTGGACCTATTAAAAATGAACCCCAGGACCTTGCCCAGTAAAATTGAAGTAAGACCAACGAGACCGGACAAAAAATAAGGTTATACCTCCTTTTGGGTAAATGGTATTTCGGGATTACAGATTTCCAATATCAGTTGCTTTAATTCCGCATGAAACCGATTTAAAACTTCTTGATCAATTGGGAAATGCTTTTTCCTACTTCCCTTTTTGTCCTTTGTGGCAAATTGCAATAGACCGGCATTTAGGTTTTTGAAGGAAATGATGCCCGCTTCCATGGTTTTTACAGAGTGCTTTTGGCCATATAAATAGGCATAACACAATAGTTGAAAAGCCTTGCTAAGATCAAAATCAGTTCCAATTTCATCCCAATTAACCAATTCTACTTGTGTAGACGTTACTTTTCCGGTTTTGTAATCAATAATCCGGATCACTCCATCTTTCTCATCTATACGGTCTAATTTACCTTTTAGGATGATGGGGAAATCGATTTCAGTGAAATTGAGCTGGACTTGCAAACTTTCTTCCAATCCCAAAATTTTTATTTGATGTTTTTTGACCTGCTCAATTTCTAAGTTGATAAAATTTTCCACATATCTTTCCACAACGTGAAGTGCGATTAAATTTTTTCCTCTTGTAATATCACCCTCGGAATAATTTTTGGCAAAGTGGCTTTTTACAAGTTTGGATATACCCCGTTTTAAATCTATTAAACTATCTGGAGTAAGATAGGTGTTTACCAAAGGCAAATATAATTCTTCAAGAGTGTCGTGCACAATGGTCCCAAAGGTGTTTGCAGCCACCGTTTCTTCAACAGCAAGGACGTCATCAATTTTAAGAATGCTTCTTTTATAGAAGTCAATGGGGTTTCTAATATAGTTGGTCAACGAAGTGGGTGAAAACCCCTTAGCAGCCAGATTTTTAATGCTCTTCATTAAATCAGCATCCTTGGAAATGGTTTCCAGTTCTTTGCTTCCAGGGATTACTTTGGGGGAAGCAATAATTTGGGTAATATCTGCTAACTTGTTTTCATCGGTCAATAATTGGGTTATTAACCTGCTTTTCTCTCCACCCTCCAACACATCCGGTTCCGTATTGTAGAGGATATAGACATTTTTAGCACGTTGTAGGAGGCGATAAAAATGGTAGGTGTAAACAGCATCTTTTTCTTTATAGGTGGGTAGGCCAAAAGATTTTTTTACATCATAGGGAATAAACGAATTATTAGATTTGCCCGAAGGTAGTATGCCTTCATTGACCGAAGTAATGATCACTGTTTCAAAATCCAAATTTCTACTTTCCAACATTCCCATAATTTGAAGCCCTTTCAACGGTTCTCCTTTAAAGTCCAAGGTTTCGGAAGAAAGAAGTTCTTTAAAAAGACTCAGAAGCGATTTTAAATCATTTACAAAAGGATATTTTTCAAGGATTTCCTTTAGTTGGTTGAACAAGGTGTAAAACCGGTACAAATATTCCAAGGCCAGGGTATTATTAATCTCACTATATTTTTCTTTTAACTCCAATATAATTTGTAGACAGTTTTCAATAAAGGCTAGGGGTAGAAGCTCTTTGGTATTGAACAAGAGTGCGATATGGGCGTTATCTTTGGATAGCGATCTTATTTTTTCCTGACTAACGTAAACGTAATTTTTAATTTTTATTTCTTCACTTATGATTGCAGCGTAGTTTTTGGTATCCTGTGTAAGGAGGATTTGTATATTGGGATGGGACAAAAAACTAAGGACACTACGGTATAGCCATCCCTGGGGTTCCCTGTTTATATGCAAATCAAATAATTGTAAAAATAAACTTGCCAATGGGGTTTTGTTCAGCGGATATCCCATTGTAATGTTCACTCCTTTCAATTCTAGGGGAACAGAATTGAGCAAAGGATTTAAAAGGGTTTCATCACCCAGGACAACAGCGGTATTTTGAAGTAAATTTTTGTCGTTGACGAACCATTCCTTTAAAAGGTTGCCTACGTATTTGGCTTGGGATATATTTTTAGGCACCCCAATGATTTGAATATTTTTTTTGGAGTGATAATTTTCCTTTACACCATTTAGGGGCATGTTATTAAGGGAATCCCAAGTGCTTTTATGCTGCCTAATAAAGAAGCCGGCATCATGAATGGGGTCATCTATAAAATAAGGGTCGGAATCCCAATATATGGAGGCATTGGTAGTTGAAAGAAACTCCTGAATTATATGTGATTCTGCTTTATTTACGGCATTAAAACCCACGAAAACATGATGTTTCTTTCCATATGTTTTCAGGTAAGTGTCCAACCTGGCACATGCTTGGCGGTATACCAAGCCCTGATGCCCAAGTCCTTTTTTCAGTAAGTTTGTATTAAACGAACTATATAGTTGTTCCAGATTATTCCAAAAGAGGATATAATCTTCCATCATTTTGGTTTTTTCGGATTGCAAATACCAATGATTGATTTCCTGGATGGCCGATAGGTAGGAAAATATTTTGGCAGGTTCTACTAGGTAGCGATCTATTTCATTGAAGTCTTGGAGCAATGTTTGGCCCCACTTTGAAAAGACATGGAAATTGTCCTTTTCTCCCTGGGCTGTCTTAAGATAGGTGCTATAAAGCTCAAAAAGCTGCTGTGTATTGGAGGCATAAGCTAAACCCGAGATGCTTTCAACAAAAGATTCTATACTATAAATTTCTGGGGCAAATAGTGTTTTGTCTGTCTTTTGGACAATGCTGTTTTTTAGAAAGGTGCCGGCACGTTTACTGGGAAGGACAAATACTACGTCTTCAATGGTATTATACTTTTGCCATACCTCATCTACAACTTCCTCTAAAAAACTTTGCATCCCTAAAAATAAAAAAAGCTCCGCATTTGCGGAGCTTTTTTATTATAATATGATTGTTAACTCAATTATTTAATCAAGTTAATTTCTACTCGACGGTTTGTACCTCTTCCTGCTCTACTATTATTAGATGCGATAGGTCTGTCTTCACCATAACCAGCAGCTTCTAATCTACTTGAAGCTATTCCATTCTCAATAAGGTAATTCATAACTGAATAAGCCCTTTCTTCAGAAAGTTTTTGGTTCAAACTAGCACTACCTACGCTATCTGTGTGACCATCAATGCTAAATCTCGCATTGGTGTACTCTTTCAAAATAGCAGTAATGTTTGTTAATACTGCAGCTGATTCTTCTTTAATGGAAGATTTACCAGTATCAAACAAAATTGTCTTAGCATAGTCGTTCAATGTTTTTCTTATGGCTTCGGTAACTTCAGGACAACCATTATTGGCAACTGTACCTGCAACATCAGGACATTGGTCATCTTTGTCAATTACGCTGTCTCCATCAGCATCTGGCCATGGGCATCCTTTATTTTCAGCAGGACCTGCTTCATTAGGACATTCATCGTCTTTATCAGCAATACCGTCTTCATCAGCATCAGGGCATCCTGCCAAAGCAGCTAAACCAGCTTCGCTAGGACAAGCATCATCTTTATCAGCAACACCATCACCATCACCATCAGGACAACCGTTCATTTCTTTAGATCCGGCTTCATTAGGACAGCTGTCTTTACTGTCTTCTATTCCATCGCCATCAGCATCTGGACATCCGTTGAAAGCTTCTAGGCCAGCAACTTCAGGACAAGCATCATCTTTGTCGTAAATACCATCATCATCAGTATCTGTACCACCAAATTTAATGTTAAGTCCAGCTAAATGTTGGAAATGTGTAATACCATAATCTTCAAAAGCGTGCTTATATTGAGTCTGTATTGTTAAACCAAGGTTTTCAGTAAACCAATAATTAAGACCCAAACCTCCATTTACGGTACCAGCACCAATTTCATCTATCCAAGTGTAACCACCACCAAACTCAACGAAGGGTTCAAGTTTTTTGTTTTTAGATAAATTGTACTTAATAGTACCATCAACTGCATAATGTGAAAGATCATCCACACTAACATCTCCTAGTTTGTCAATTTTGTTTATAGAACCTCTTGCTCCAACAGAAAAGCCATCGCCTACATATTTTGATACAGACACGTAAGAAAGTGAAGAAACCATGTTCCAGTGGTCATTTGCATTGAAGTACTCAGAAAACAAAGTTCCAGTAGGATAGGAAGTACCAGTATCATTGGTTGGGTAAACGTCAATTGCGTTTACACCAATACTAACCTGCCATGGGTTATCTTCGTCTTGCGCTTGTATGTTGTTTGAACCTACAACAAGTAGGGCTACAACTAATAATTTGCTAAGATGTTTCATGTTCAAAAATTTAAGTTTAAGTAGTTATTAGGTGCAAATGTAACTTGTTAAAAATTATTAACAAAATCAAATTAATGTTTTTTTAACGCATTTCATGTAAAAAATTATGCACTTAAACGATGTTTAATACTTTTCCGACTTCTATAAATGATTTGATGGCTCTATCCAAATGCTCAATTTCATGGGCTGCGGACAATTGTACCCTTATACGCGCCTTGCCCTTGGGCACCACAGGGAAAAAGAATCCAATAACGTAGATGCCCTTTTCCAATAGCATATCGGCCATTTGTTGCGATAGTTTTGCATCGTATAACATAACAGGAACTATAGCAGAATCGCCATCGATAATATCAAATCCGGCATTTTTCATGCCTTTCTTAAAGTATTTGGTATTTCTGTTCAGCTTATCCCGCAATGAAGTGTCCTTATCTAGCATTTCAAATACCTTAATCGATGCCCCGACTATGGCAGGGGCCAAAGAGTTTGAAAATAAATAGGGCCTTGAACGTTGGCGCAAGAGTTCAATAATTTCTTTTTTCCCCGTGGTGTAACCTCCCATTGCACCACCAAGGGCCTTTCCTAATGTTCCTGTAATTATATCTATACGGCCCATTACTCCCTTTTCTTCCAAAGTCCCCCTACCAGTTTCCCCAATGAAACCAGTGGCATGGCATTCATCTATCATTACCATGGCATCATATTTATCTGCCAGATCACAGATTTTATCCAATGGAGCGACCAAGCCATCCATTGAGAATACACCGTCTGTCACTATTATCTTAAATCTAGCATTATCGTCATTGGCCTTTTGTAGTTGGTTTTCCAAATCTACCATGTCGCTATTGGTATATCGATATCTCTTTGCTTTGCACAATCTTACTCCGTCTATAATTGAGGCGTGGTTCAGGGAGTCGGAAATAATTGCATCTTCTCCAGTCAATAAAGGCTCAAACACACCTCCATTGGCATCAAAGGCGGCAGCATATAAAATAGTGTCTTCCGTACCGTAGAAATCCGCTATTTTTTGTTCCAATGTTTTGTGAATATCCTGTGTGCCACAGATAAAACGTACCGAAGACATTCCA
>CAXMOE010000004.1:0-294 GCA_964194835.1 uncultured Flavobacteriaceae bacterium
GGATCTGTTCTTAATGCTTGAGTATACCCGTTATTGAGGTAAGATAGGTCTTTGTTCTTGTCATTCAGTTCCAATAAAAGTTTTTTACTTATTTCTATTTTATAATCTGATTCATTTTGAAGTTCTGTGATATTTTTACGATCAAGCTCAAAATCGGCAAGGATTTTACAATAGTATTCTGCTTCAGAAATTCTGTTTTTCCTGTTTTCATTCCAATTATTAATCGAAAGAGCTATTAAAATTCCAATGACAACAAGAACAATTTCACCAATAGCATATTTGAAATACTTTCCA
>CAXMOE010000004.1:304-16739 GCA_964194835.1 uncultured Flavobacteriaceae bacterium
AACCAAACAAGACAAAAATAACAAGAAGTAATAATTTTTTCATGATTCTCCTTTTTTAAAATAATACATAACACAATATATAGCAACAAGTTACCAGATTTTCATTTTAGTTTAAATTATACCCAACAATGGGATAGCATCATTGATGATATCCTACTTATGTGTACTAAGATATTAAATCTTTGATGTTCATGAACGATCTGTTGGCCACATGGGTGTAAATCTCGGTCGTTTTGGTAGAACTGTGCCTTATCGATTTAATTCATAGAATATTTCACAGCACTTTCCACAGAAGCAGAGAGTCCTGCAACCAGCGCAAAACCCCATAGCAGTGCAACAATTACTACAAGTTTAATGGTTTTACCGTTTCTCAAGCGTTCCAAAGGACGTAAAACATATTGAAGTAGCACCAGCAGAATACCGATATGTAATCCAGAGACTGCTAATATATGTACTGCACCAGCATTTTTATAATTCATATACGTTTCACTCGAAATATCATTTCGTTGCCCTAATAAAAGCGCTTGGATAATGCCCAATTCTTCCTTTCCAAAGTTTGCCTGATGCAATTTTGAGATGATATGATTCCTAAATGCCGCTGCTATTCCGTAGATTGTTTTTGATGAGCTTTCCTTTATGAAATGATTATTTTGTAGTAGCTTTATTTGATCGTAAATACCCAAATCCACTAAATAATTTTTGTAGTTAAACTGGTGCGGATTTAGAGGCGAATTTATATTGGCAACTACATCATTAATAACCAATTCATCATCAACTTCGTATTTTGTTGAATTGGAGTCCTTAGGTTGTTGTATGAGTAGATTGCCTGATGTTGCATTCCCATCACAATTTATTATAGATGCCACATATTTGTCTGAATATAAATTGGACTTTAGAATTTCCCTCCCCTTTACATGCCAAATATGTTTTTCTGTATATTCTTGACGAGAATAGTGGTCTGATTGAGCTGTAGGCTGGGAAAGGGAAAAAGAAAGAATGCCAATACCCATTGTTACAAGCCCTACCAAAATCCCAAAAATTGGAGCCTCGGTATACCTCTGTTTAATCATTAGAACACCAAGGATAGAGAGGGCAACTGTCACCACAATTAAAGGAGGGTAAGGTCCCAAATCAAAAAAGTTCCCCAACATTATACCAATTGCAAGGAACAAGGTCAATTTTATGGGTACAAACTTTAATAGTTGCATACTATAGAATGCGCGTGGCTTTTACAAAAGCATAGTTCCAAAAACCTTCCCTAAGTGAAGAGACTACAACTCCCCGGGAAGAAGTGGAATGGATAAATTTAATATCATCTCCTTCGACAGCAACCACCAACCCAACATGATTTATTTTTTTGCCTTTTTTACTCGTTTTAAAGAACAGTAAATCACCTTTGGTTACTTTGTTTATCCGTACTTGTATTCCTTTATTGGCCATTTCGTTAGAAATTCTTGGTAAGCTAACATTGTGTTCTTTAAAGGAAACATATAAAAGTCCAGAGCAATCCAAGCCTTTTTCGGTTGTACCGCCAAACTTATAACGTACCCCGGAATAAGTCAATGCTGTATTTATAATTTCATCGGCTTTGGTGAGGCTTATTTCAGGGGTACTATTTTCAGGAATTTCTTCAGGGACTTCCATAATGGTGCTGGAAGCTTCAACGGTAACTTTTCGTTCCTTACCATAGGAGGTCTTTTTTTTTACCACACCACAACTTATAATGAAAAATATCAGGGATATATATAGAAGCTTGCGAATCATCCAAGGAATATTAATTGCTCTTGGATATCAAATTTAAGCATTTTCTACAATTAGTTTAGCGGCCTTCTCACTTGCACCCTTCCCACCTAATTTCTTTTCGAGCTCATGGTATGCCTCAAAAATGATTTTTCGCTGATCACCTTCCAGGATTTTTGATAACTCAGATGTTAGGTTTTGGGTATTCAACTCGTTCTGGATTAATTCTTTTACCACTTCCTTGCCCATAATTAAATTCACTAGGGAAATGTAGTCCAGGGTAATAATTCGCTTCGCGATTTGGTAAGACAACCAATTGGCTCTGTAACATACCACTTGGGGAATTTTTAAAAGAGCGGTTTCTAAGGTTGCGGTACCACTGGTCACTAATGCAGCATAGGAATGACAGAGTAGATCATAGGTTTTATTGGATACAAAACCAACACTGGGATGGGCTAAAAAAGGAGTGTAAAAATCCTTTTCCAAACTCGGTGCTCCCGCAATGACAAATTGAAAATTGGGAAAAGAAGTGGTAACAGAGAGCATTATAGAAAGCATTTTCCGTACTTCTTGTTTGCGACTTCCTGGAAGAAGTGCAATTATTGGTTTTTCCTGTTCTAAATTGTTTTCTGTCCTGAAGGTTATTTCATTAGTCTGGGGTCTATCGTTAATTGCATCGATTAAAGGATGCCCTACAAAGTGTACAGGATAGCCGTGTTTTTTTTCGTAAAATTCCTTTTCAAAAGGAAGAATAACGTGCATTGAATCAATATCTCTTTTTATTTTGTTGATTCTGCCCTCCCGTGAGGCCCATATTTGTGGTGAAATATAGTAATTGGTCTTAAAGTGGTTTTCCTTGGCCCATTTAGCTATTCTCAAATTAAAACCGGAATAATCGATAAATATAATCACATCAGGATTGAATTGCTGAATATCCTGCTTGCAGAAATTAATGTTTTTAAAGATGGCGCGAATGTTCCAAAGTACTTCCGAAAAGCCCATGAATGCCATTTCTTTGTAATGCTTTACCAAAGTGCCCCCAGCTTTTTGCATTAAATCACCACCCCAGCAACGTATTACAGCATGTTCATCTTTTATTTTGAGCGCTTTTATAAGATTGGATCCATGTAAATCTCCTGAAGCTTCTCCTGCAATTATATAGTATTGCATGTTAAAATATTTTGTAATAGAGAATTATTAATGCAGTCAATAAGGTGGCAATCAACACCCCTCTTGCCCGATGATCTCTATGAAGCTTTAAAAATCCAAAAAAAGCAATCAAATTCAAAATGGCTCCAAGTGCCAAGAGGCTTCCTACGTGTCCCTGTTGTACTGCTACCCTAAAGGTTTCCACTACACTAAAATCAGAAAATAGGGCAATATATACAAGTGTTCCTATAGTATTTGCTATGATTCCTACCACAAAGCCAATTACAATTTCTTTCTTATTCACACATTTAAAATTTAATAATAGATTGTATTTCAATTTTGCTAATAAATAGTCTTTATAAGAATACCATGACAATAATAAAGGCCTGTAATCAATATCGAAGTATGGCCTTAGGATTTTAAATTATTTGGTATTCTTAATTTTCGTTTCATGTAAATTCCAATTATTTATATGTTGAATAGCATGATGGGCTGTTAGATCAAATTGCGTGGGAACTATAGAAATATAACCATGGGAAAGGGCCCATTCATCAGTATCCTCTCCTTTGTCCAAAAGTTCAAATTCACCTGTAAGCCAATAGTAATCCCTTCCCATGGGATTAGTCCGTTTATCAAATTTTTCCTTCCAATTGGCCCTGGCTTGCCTACAAATTTTTATGCCTTTAATTTGTTCCCTGTTCAATTTCGGAATATTAACATTTAGTACAACACCCTCTGGAATCCCATTTTCCAGGGCCTCTAGAACAATTTTTTTCACTGCCTCCCCGGAAGATTTAAAATCTGCTTTCCAAGAATAATCGCAAAGAGAAAATCCAATTGCTGGAATACCTTCTATTCCAGCTTCAATTGCGGCACTCATTGTTCCCGAATATATAACGTTGATAGACGAGTTGGAACCGTGGTTAATTCCGCTGACGCAAATGTCTGGTTTTCTGACCAAAAGTTCTTGTAGCGCCAATTTTACGCAATCCGCCGGTGTACCGCTGCAGCTATACTCTTCATCAGCTCCATTTTCCAAGTCTATTGTCACCTTTTTTGAGTATAAGGTACTGTCCAAGGTAATTGCATGTCCCATACCCGACTGGGGACTATCTGGTGCCACCACAACTACCTCACCTATTTCCTTCATAAACCCAACCAATGCCCTTAATCCGGGCGCCGTTATTCCATCATCATTGGTTACTAGAATTAAGGGTTTTTGCATGCTATATACTTTATGTTGTAAAAATACGTTTTTAATGTGGTCAATTAGATTGTTTTTAAACGGTCAACAAGAACATTTGATTCTTGACATAATTAAGTAGATAATTATAATGGCATATCTATAAGTACTATTATTGTAAGGGTCACTTTTAATTATGTTGCTGACTACGTTTAACAAAAAATTAATGCCTATGCCATAGACTGGCATGGTTTTTTCAGTAACTTAGGGAATTGATATTTTCCTGAAATATTCAATATTACAACCTATCTATGGGCAGAATTGGAAAATATTTAAAAAGAATTTTACATATGAAAAAGAATTTTGCTATCGGATTATTGGTAATTATTATTGCAGTAGCTTCTTGCAGTTTTACAAATAAATCTTTTGAAACAAACGATAAGGACAAACTCCTATTGGATTTGATTACGTATGTATTGGAACGTGGACATTATGAACCCAAGGAAATTAACGACGATTTTTCGGTCAATGTTTTTGAAAGCTTCGTTGATGTACTTGATCCTACCAAGCGATATTTTTTGGAATCGGATATCCAAGACTTTGAACAATTCAAGTTTCAAATAGATGATCAAATAAAGAATACCGATATAACCTTTTTTACGTTGGTGTATGATAGATTGATGGAGCGTATTGAAGGCGCCAGGCGGATTTATAAGGAGGTATTGGACCAACCGTTTGATTATACCAAGCAGGAGACTATCAATATTCAATATGATGAACAATCCTTTGCGTCCTCTAAATCTGAATTAAAGGAAAGGTGGAGAAAGCAGTTGAAACATGCCACTTTGGGGACCTATGACACTAAAATCATGGACGTAAAGTCTGAGCTTTTGGATAACGAAAAAAAGGACCCCATAACTTTGGAGGAAAATGAAGCAGCATCTCGGGAGACTACCAATAATATGTTGGATGAGTATTTTGAGTTTGTAGACGAAATGGAGCGTAAGGATTGGTTTGTACAATACATCAATACTATTGTAGATGAGTTTGATCCGCATACGTTTTATTTTGCACCTGAAGAGAAGGAAAAATTTGATACGAGTATGTCGGGCAAATTTGAAGGAATTGGGGCTCGCCTGCAAAAGCGTAAGGATCAGACAAAGATTGTGGAAATCATTTCCGGTGGCCCGGTATGGAGGGACAAACAGGTGGAAGTAGGTGACGAAATCATTAAGGTTGGACAGAAGGGGGAGCCACCAGTGGATATTGTTGGTATGCGCTTGGCAGATGCCATTAAGTTGATTAAGGGACCAAAAGGAACCGTGGTTGACCTAACCATAAAAAAGGTGGATGGTTCCATGGAGATTATTTCAATTACAAGGGATATCGTTGAATTGGAAGAGTCTTATGCCAAATCGGCCAACATTATAAAGAACAACCATAAATATGGGTTGATCAACCTTCCCAAATTTTACGTAGATTTTGACGATTATGCCAATAGAAATGCTGCTTCCGACGTAGCCAAGGAAGTAGAGCGCCTTAAACAAGAAGGTATGGAAGGTTTGATCTTGGATTTACGGGACAATGGTGGAGGTTCTCTAACAACGGTAATTGAAATGGCCGGTTTGTTCATAAAGGATGGGCCTATAGTACAAGTCCGATCTTCTGGACAACGCAAAGAAGTAAAGGAAGACAAGGACGAACGTGTCCAGTGGAATGGTCCATTGGTGATTTTGGTCAATGAATTATCGGCATCTGCTTCCGAAATTTTGGCGGCAGCGATGCAAGATTATAAAAGAGGTGTTGTAATAGGGAGCAAGCAGACTTTTGGAAAAGGCACCGTACAGAATGTTATTCCTTTGGATAATATTGTAAGAAGCAATGAACATGGTAATTTGGGTGCCATAAAATTAACCACACAGAAGTTTTATAGAATCAACGGAGGTTCTACACAGCTAGAGGGAGTAAAGAGCGATGTAGTGGTGCCAGATAAATATAGTTATATAGATCTTGGTGAAAGGGATCAAGAAAATCCGTTGGCATGGGATAAGATATCCCCTGCTGATTACGAACTTTGGGACGGTTACATAGATTATGAGCAGACCGTTGCCAATAGTGCAAAACGTATGGCTGGACATCCACAGATAAAATTGATTGAAGAAAATGCTAAATGGTTGAAAGAGCGACATGATGAGAATGTTATTTCCTTAAATCATGAGATTTATAAAAAGGAGGAGGAAAGAATTAAGGAAAAGTCCAAATATTTTAAAGTCCTTTCAGATTATGATTCCCAATTAACCTTTAGATCGTTAAAATACGAGGAGGAATTGTTTACAAAGGACTCGATTTTACGGGAAAAACGAAATCGTTGGCATAAAGATCTAGCAAAAGATGTTTATGTGGAAGAGGCTGTAAATGTGTTACAGGACTTAAAGATCAACAATATTAAAAACAATACTAAACTGGCCAGTGTAAAAGGATAATTTACATGGGTATGTATTTATTATAATGGGCCCTGCTTTTTAAGCAGGGTTTTTTCATTGAAATCATTTGCAATTATAATATCATTATAGAAAAAGGGCTGCTTTTTTTAGTTAATTTTATGGGTAATGCAGCATATATGAAAAAGAGAACACTGTATACCGTATTATTTGTTGTTTGTGTGATTTGCTTTTGGATCTTTGAAAATTTTTAGGCCCCGGAAACCTATGTGACCCCAATTGGAGATAACACGAAAACAGAAGTTCCGATAGATTATTTGCCAAGTTCTACAACGGGCCACATAGTGGAACACAATCACTACATATTGTCTTATGCAGAAGCTTATGAGCAGGCTGAATGGGTTGCATATACCTTGAACAAAAATCAGCTTACTTATGATGATAGGAAGCGACCATATTTTATTGAAGATCCCAAGGTAAGGACCAAATCTGCTGATTGGCGAAATTATAAAGGGTCAGGATATGATAGAGGGCATCTTTGCCCGGCTGGTGATCGTAAATTTTCAATTTACGCATATAATGAAACCTTTTATACAAGCAATATAACTCCACAGAACAATGATTTTAATGCAGGAATTTGGAACAGGTTGGAACAGCAAACACGATATTGGGCTAAGAAGTATGGAACCCTATATATTGTCACTGGAGGGGTATTGGAAAATGATTTGCCCAGCATTGGGGATGAAGATGTGGCTGTGCCTAGGGTTTTTTATAAAATCATTGCACGGGGGAATAAGGAAGAATTGGAATTGATAGCATTCTTGTTACCTCATAAGGAAAGCGAAGCTTCACTACAACAATATGTGGTTTCAGTGGATAGGTTGGAAAGACTAACGGGGATTACTTTTTTTGAAAACTTGACAGATTCATTGGAAGAAAGAGTGGAAAGTATGGCTAGTTTACACGCATGGGAGTTTTAAAACCTTTCGTTTAATCGGTTTACATCTAGTTTTAAAAAAATAAATAGTAATGCAGTAAAAAATAGTAAGCCAGAACCCCCATAACTAAAGAAAGGTAAAGGGATTCCTATAGTTGGCAATATTCCAATTACCATTCCCACATTAATAAAATAGTGAATTAATAGAATGGAAATAACCCCATATCCATACATTCTACTAAATGCACCTCTTTGCCTCTCAGCCAAATGGACCAAACGCAATAATAGAATGGTAAATAATATTATCACGGCAGAAGTGCCTAGAAAGCCCCATTCCTCTCCTACTGTACTAAAAATATAATCAGTATGTTGTTCGGGCACAAAATTTCCTTTGGTGCGTGTGCCTTCCAAAAAACCTTTTCCAAAGAATCCCCCAGATTCAATCGCTTTTTCAGATTGATAAGTATTGTACCCAATAGTCTTACGGATTTCCTCTAATTTTTTAGGATCTTTTTCCAATCGTAGCCATAAACTAAACCGATCCCTATGACGCTGTTCAAAGACCGAGTTGAAAACAAAGTTCACCGATAGGGAGAAGGCAACGGCAAGGACAAATATAGAAATTAATGGTAAAACAGGAACCTTGAAACTGGCTCGTTTTAGCAATAGAAAAAGGACAATAATCAAAGCGAGAAAAATGCCCACCCAAATGGTGCCAAACATCAAGGTGGTTATAAAAATAAGTATGGCTATGAGACCTATACCTAAATAAAAGAGGGGCACACCCTCTCTGAAAAGCACAAAAATTAAAGCAAAGAAAACCAAAGCACTCCCAGGATCGGGCTGCGGGATAATCAATAGTGCAGGAATAAGAATAATTAAGAATGCATATAACTGATCCTTTCTGCGTTTAATATCGGTCTGTATATCACTTAAATATTTGGCCATGGCCAAAGCTGTAGCAACCTTGGCAAACTCTGAAGGCTGAAGGTTAAAAAACCCCATATTGTACCAAGAAGTAGCGCCTGCAATAGTCTTTCCAAATACAAAAAGCCCCAATAAAAGCAGTAGGGCAATGATATATAAGAGGCCGGAGAAACGTTCATAAAAATTGGCTTCCAAAGCTAAAATAACAATAATGGCCACCACACTGACCCCGATAAATAGTAATTGTTTTCCGTATAGTTGTCCAAAATCAAACATGGAGGGATTATTCTCGGAAAATGTGCTTGAATAGATATTCAGCCAGCCAATACCCACCAATAAAAAATAGAGTAAAACGGAAAACCAATCAATTTGTTTCAGTACGCTTTTACCAGACATACTCGTTTATCTTGAACGGTTCTCCACTATATGGTTTTGCATATTCGTGTTCCAACGACTTTTCCAACATTCTTTTTTCCAGGTCTTTTCTTGTTATTTCTCCTTTGAGGTATTTTTCAATCAAAAGAGAAGCTATATGTCCGGCATAACGGGATCCGTAATACCCGTTTTCTATATAGACAGCAATAGCTATTTCGGGATTATCCACTGGTGCGAACGCAACGAATACAGAATGATCGGTAAGTTGAGTACGTTCTCCATCAATTTTGGTGTAATTTTCTACAGTACCTGTTTTTCCAGCTATTTCAATCCCTTTAACTTGTAGCCAGCGTGCGGTACCTTTTTTGTAGACATTGGCCATGCCTTTTATTACTGGATCAAAGTGTTGTTTGTCTATTGTAGTGTATTTGGGGTCTGTAAATTCAGGAATGGTAATATCGTCCTCATTAACTTTTTTAATAATATGTGGGGTAAAATAGTGCCCTCTATTGGCTATCGCAGCAGTCATATTGGCCAGTTGAATGGGAGTAGTTGCCACCTCTCCCTGACCAATGGAATTGGAAATTATAAAGGAAGATGACCATCGGTTGTCTCCATATACGCGATCATAATATGCTTTATTTGGAATTCTTCCTGGCCTTCCCGTTGGGAGATCATATCCCAAAAACTGGCCGAGCCCAAAACTTTTCATATGCTTTTCCCACACATCCATACCTTCGTCTGTCGTAGAATATTTATCATATATTTTTCTAAACGTTCCTGCAAAATAAGCATTACATGATTTAAAGATTCCACTGTTCATATTCCGAAGCCCTCCTCCACAGTGGCAGCCTCTCTTTTTATTACCCACGTAGAATCCGTTATAGCATCGTATTGTGGTTTGCTCGGATATTACCCCTTCCTGCAGTGCAACCAAAGCATTTAATGTTTTGAACGGAGACCCTGGCGATGGCTCTGCTAAAATAGACCTATCCCATGTGGGTCTGGAAATGCTATCATAATGCAACTCACTATAATTTTTGGAACGTTCCCTGCCTACCAGGAGAGCAGGATCATAACTAGGCCCGGATATCAGTGCCAAAATTTCCCCAGAACTAGGTTCAATTGCAACAATTCCACCCCGTTTGCCGTGCATCAACTTTTCTCCATATTCTTGAAGAATTTTGTCCAAGGTTACTCTAATTTCTTTTCCTTGTTCTGGCAAGGTATCTAATATCCCATTTTTATAAGGTCCAATATCCCTATTAAAACGGTCTTTCTGGATATATTTTACACCTTTTCTACCACGTAATATTTCTTCATATTGTTTTTCTATACCAGTGCGACCCGTAAGTTCCCCGGCTACATAGTAGGGGTTTTTTGCTAAATCACCTTCGTTAACTTCGCTGATATAACCCAATACGTTTGCTCCACTGTTGGTGGTATAATATCGTAATGACCGCTTTTGAATATAAAAACCCTTATATTTTCGCATTTTTTCCTGTAGGCTGGCGTAATCCTCCTTCGAAAGCTGATGCACCAATACAGAAGGGAGTCTTGGTGAATATCTTCTGGCCTTGTTTAGCTTTTTGATTAATATTTCCTTGTCTATTCCCAGTAGACCACAAAACTCCAAAGTATCCAGGGGTTTAACTTCCCTTGGAATTACCATTACATCATAGGCGGGTTGATTGGCCACCATAAGTTCCCCATTCCTGTCGTAAATGTAACCACGTTCGGGATAATCATATATTGCTTTAATTGCAGGGTCCTCAAAAACTTGATTTGGTGAAAAACTGAAAATTTGCAAATAAGATAACCGACCTATAAAGGTGATTCCAATGATTACGATAATCGATGACAAAAGAAACTTTTTCATCAAAAATGAATTAATAGTTTAATTGAACATAGGAAATAAAAATTTCCTGTTTTCTATATCCTGCCAATTACTTAGAGGCAGGAATTTGGGTAATGCATTATACTGTAAAGATTGATCATTCCGGTCAATTGACGAACAATTGAATCTTGGTCTGGCACGTTTCAATCTTTATTTACACTAAATAGCGAGCCAAATAATAAACAAAGCACCATTGTGGCAAAAAATGTAGTCGAAACTTTCTTCAAAATTAACAGCAAATTTGCGAAACTGAAAATTTCCAAAGAAAAGAAAATCAAATGGTGTGTTATTACTAATAACGCCAAAAATGTGATTTGTTGTGCCCTAGTGGTATTGGTTAGTTTAAAACTTTGAAATTCATAATTTACCCCAAAACAAAAACGCATAATGGTTGGTCTTAGATAGGCAATAGTTACTGTAGCAGCTGCGTGCAGGGCCATAGTGTCGGAAAAGAAATCTATGGCAAGCCCCAATAAAAAACCCACTCCTATAAAAACTGCCCTGTTTTCCTTTATGGGATACCAATACAGGAAAAGAATATAGATCATGGGGTTAATAAAACCAAAAAAGGTTAGATTATTAAAAATGAGTACCTGTGCAAAAACAAGTAGAGCAAATCTGACAACATTTATAAAGTAGTAATTATTGATCATTTTCGGTTTCGGATTCCAGCTCCTGTATCTCCGGTCTGTTTCTGTTGTTGATTATATAAACGTTTTTAATGTTGGTCATGTCATTAAACAGGGCAACATCAATACTATAAAAACTTTTTGAAGTGTTTAGGTCAAATTTCAATATTCTCCCAATAGGGATATTTTCTGGAAAAATACTGGACATGGCCCCGGTAACAATCGTGTCTCCCACATTTAAGGGAACCAACCTAGGGATATCTATTAGTTGTACCACATTGAAATTTTTGGTGTTCCAGACCAAGGAACCAAAATAAGCGGTATTCTTTATTTTCGCATTCATGTTCGATTTTGTATTCAGAATACTCTGCACCAAGGCAAAATTGGATGAGGTGCTTTCTACAATTCCTAATATTCCTTTGGCAGTGATTACGCCCATATCCTGTTGTATAGCTTGTTTTGCACCTTTATTTATAGTGATATAATTTCTGGGATTGGCATAACTGTTCTTAATTACTTGGGCAGTTGTGACAGTGTAAGTGGTATTTGTTGTGTCCAGTTCTGATGAAAACGTACTTGTTTGATTGAACAAACGATCTCTTAATTGTTTGTTTTCTTCCAACAGTTTTTTATTTATCTCATCCAAATTAAAATATGAAGACACATTGCTTGAAGCCTGATAGATGTTACCGGAAATCCAATTGGCAGAATTAAAGAATTTTGACTGGTGGTAAGAATGAGAGCGAATGGTAAAAGCCAATGCAATAATCAATAACAGAAGATAAAGTAATGATATTTTATATCTTATTATGAAATTGAGAATCTGCTGCATTCACTTTTTTTGTTAGTGAAACCTTGTTTTGAAAAATTGTAATGTACAACACAATCAAAAATAGTTAGTTGAACCTTTTCGTTTATAAGTTAGCTTATGTTCAATATATTATTAGGTTCAATTCATTGGACATAACTTATTTAATAAGAATACTCTTATAGCGTTCCAAATTTTTCAATGCAATGCCTGTGCCCCTAACAACAGCCCGTAAAGGGTCTTCTGCAATGTATACGGGTAAATCCGTTTTTTGTGAAAGCCGTCTGTCCAATCCTCTGAGCATAGACCCACCACCAGCTAAATAAATGCCGGTATTATAGATGTCTGCTGCTAATTCCGGTGGGGTCTGTGATAGGGTTTCCATAACTGCATCTTCTACTCGTAGGATAGATTTGTCCAACGCTTTTGCAATTTCGCGAAAAGAAATCTGTACCTGCTTTGGCTTTCCAGTTAACAAATCCCGTCCTTGTACCGACATCTCATCCGGAGGGTCTTGGAGATCCTCGGTTGCCGAGCCAATGGTTATTTTAATGTTCTCAGCAGTACTTTCTCCAACATATAAGTTGTGTTGGGTGCGCATATAGTAGATGATATCGTTAGTGAACACATCACCGGCAATCTTTACCGATTTGTCACAAACAATTCCACCAAGGGCAATAACGGCAATTTCCGTAGTACCTCCCCCAATATCAACAATCATATTCCCTTTGGGTTGCATAATGTCAAGCCCAATACCAATAGCAGCTGCCATTGGTTCATGGATTAGGTAAACTTCCTTGCCATTTACTCGTTCCGCTGATTCCTTTACTGCTCGCATTTCCACTTCTGTAATACCGGATGGAATGCAAATGACCATTCGCAGTGCGGGTGGAAACCATTTTTTCTTTAATGCCGGAATGTTTTTGATGAACATATTGATCATCTTTTCAGAGGCATCAAAATCGGCAATCACACCATCTTTTAATGGTCTTATTGTTTTTATATTTTCATGGGTTTTCCCCTGCATCATATTTGCCTCTTTCCCAACCGCAATTATTTTGCCCGAAATTCTATCCCTGGCAACTATGGATGGACTATCAACAACTACTTTGTCATTGTGTATGATAAGGGTATTGGCCGTTCCTAAATCTATGGCTATCTCCTCGGTTAAGAAATCAAAAAATCCCATTTTAAATCGTTTGGTTTGGAGTAAAAGTAAGTTTAATCGACTAAAGTAATAAAATTAATGTTTAAAATGACGCGTACCTGTCATTACCATCGAAATTCCATTATCGTTACAATAATCAACACTTAATTGGTCTTTAATTGACCCTCCAGGTTGTATGACACTGGAGATTCCACTTTTGTGGGCAATTTCTACACAATCTGGAAAAGGAAAGAACGCATCACTTGCCAATACTGCTCCATCTAAATTGAAATTAAAGGACAATGCTTTATGTATTGCTTGGTTCAGGGCATCCACTCTTGAGGTCTGTCCTGTTCCACTGGCACACAATTGTTTGTTTTTAGCCAAGACGATGGTATTACTTTTTGTGTGCTTACAAAGTTTGGAAGCAAAGATTAAGTCTTCCAATTCTCTATCTGTAGGTTTTTCGTTTGTGGCATGGGTTAAATCCTCAACGGTATCGGTTTTAAAGTCTTTGTCTTGGACCAATACTCCATTTAAACAGGTTCTCACTAAGGTTTCCGGTAAATCCACTTCCTTTAGGATCAAAAGGATACGATTTTTTTTGCCCTTCAGAATTTCGAGTGCATCTGGCGAAAAACTGGGGGCGATGACCACTTCACAGAATAATTTGTGGATTTCTTCTGCGGTAGGTTTATCAATTTCCATATTACTGATGAGCACCCCTCCAAAAGCGGAAACCGGATCACCGGCCAATGCATCCACATAGGCCTGGTGAAGAGTACTTCGCATAGCAAGGCCACAGGCATTATTGTGTTTTAAGATGGCAAAAGTAGGCTCATCGTTTTTAAATTCGTTTATTAAATTTACAGCTGCATCTACATCCAATAGGTTGTTATAGGACAGTTCTTTGCCGTGGAGTTTGGTAAACATGGCGTCGAAATCACCAAAGAAAAATCCTTTTTGATGTGGATTTTCACCATACCTAAGTACTTGTCCGTTGGATTCACTGATCTTTAGCGCGCTTTCTTCATGGTTTTTATTGAAATAGTTGAAAATAGAAGTATCATAATGAGACGAAACATTAAAGGATTTGGCGGCAAATCTTTTGCGGTCTTCAAGGGTGGTACTTCCATTTCCTGAGGTAATCAAATTTAAAAATTCACTATAATCCTGCATTGCCGATACACAGAGCACATCCTTAAAGTTTTTGGCTGCTGCTCTTATCAGTGAGATGCCCCCAATGTCAATTTTTTCTATGATATCCTGTTCTGAGGCACCACTTGCCACTGTCATTTCAAACGGATATAGATCTACTATCACGATATCCAATTGAGGAATATCAAATTCTTCCAATTGGACTTGGTCATTTTCATTATCCTGACGGTTCAAAATGCCTCCAAATACCTTTGGATGCAACGTTTTTACCCTACCGCCTAAAATAGACGGGTAGCTCGTTACCTGTTCAACCGGAACTACATCAATGCCCAGTTCCCTAATGAACTTTTCGGTTCCACCAGTTGAATAAATCGTAATACCGAGTTCCTCGAGTTTTTTTACAATAGGAGCTAAACCATCTTTATGGAATACGGAAATTAATGCTGAAGTGGCTTTTTTGGTAGTGTTCATTTTGTGTATTTACAGTTAAAGGATTATTCCACCATCGCCCCATGCATTGGCAGATATGTAAAATTCATTATTTTCTATGCCCCGTTCTTAAATTGCAAAAAGGACCAACCATTTAAAAACAATTTGCAATCGCACAAATGTAATTTTTTTGATTATAAAAAAGGGATTGGGTTATTAACAAAACAGTTAAAGTTTTAAAGAATCTTTGCTACCTCTTGGTTTACAAATTCCAAAAAACGTTCGTCAGAAGCAGTAAAGGGGTCTGGGGTATTGGAGTCTATATCTATTTGCCCAATATTTTTTCCATTTACAAACAAGGGGACCACAATTTCTGCCTTCACAGTGAGGCTACAAGCAATATAATTGTTTTGTGCGGCTACATCTGGCACTACAAAGTTTTGATTGGACACCGCTACCTGGCCACAAATACCCTTTCCAAACGGGATAATGGCATGGTCTGTGGCCTCCCCTGCATAAGGACCCAACTTTAGCTCTTCCCTGTTCCCGTTCCTAAAATAAAAACCAACCCAATCGTAATGGGCAACAGTTGTATACAATAGGTCGCATAAAAATTGCAGGCGGGTGTCCACTTCCAACTGATTATTTTTTAAAATTGTTGTGACTTTTGGCCGTAGTACCTGTAGCATATTTTTTTATTGTAAAGATATTTAAATCTCGAATTTTATTTCTCTTTTCAGTACCCAATTGCTTGAGGTATTCTACAGTTTCATTTTATATGACTTTTTATACCACAGCAATTTAAGGTGGGAGAAGTAGATGCTAAAAAAAATCGCCTCAGGAATTTCCGGAGGCGATTTTAAGGTATTATTGTTATGAATGTTTACATCATTCCTGGCATACCGCCTCCACCCATTGGTGGGCCGGCAGGTACATCTTCCTTAATATCGGTCAATGCACATTCAGTAGTTAAGATCATACCAGCAACAGAGGCAGCATTCTCCAAGGCAACTCTTGTTACCTTCTTGGGGTCAATGATACCAGCTTTAAGCATATCTACATAGGTTTCCGATTTAGCATCATAACCAAAATCGCCTTTACCATCCAATACTTTAGCTACTACTACAGAACCTTCTCCGCCTGCATTTTCTACTATGGTTCTCAAGGGCGCTTCTATTGCTCTGGTTACAATCTGTAAACCAGTTTCTTCGTCCGCGTTTTCCACGGATACTTTGGAAAGAACCGATTTGGCCCTTATTAGCGCAACACCACCACCGGCAACTATACCTTCTTCAACAGCAGCTCTTGTAGAATGTAAAGCATCGTCTACACGGTCTTTTTTCTCTTTCATTTCAACTTCAGAAGCTGCACCAACATAAAGTACGGCTACTCCACCAGATAATTTGGCCAAACGCTCCTGTAGTTTTTCTTTGTCATAATCAGAAGTGGTGGACTCAATCTGCGATTTAATTTGGTTTACCCTTGTCTTAATATTTTTTGCAACTCCAGCCCCGTTGACAATAGTTGTATTGTCTTTGTCTATTGTAATTCTCTCTGCGGTACCTAACATCTCTAAAGTTGTTTTTTCTAACGAAAGACCTAACTCTTCAGAAAT
>CAXMOE010000004.1:16749-17048 GCA_964194835.1 uncultured Flavobacteriaceae bacterium
GCTACCGAGCATATCTATCGTAGTATTTTCCAGAGAGAACCCTCTTTCTTCGGAAATTACAGTACCATTGGTCAAAATGGCGATATCTTCCAACATGGCCTTTCTACGGTCTCCAAATCCTGGAGCTTTTACAGCAGCAATTTTTAATGACCCTCTTAATTTATTTACTACCAAAGTGGCCAATGCCTCACCGTCCACATCTTCAGCAATGATTAAAAGAGGTTTGCCAGATTGGGCTACGGGCTCCAATACAGACAATAAATCTTTCATGGAAGAGATTTTCTTATCAAACAATAAAA
>CAXMOE010000004.1:17058-38440 GCA_964194835.1 uncultured Flavobacteriaceae bacterium
AATAATTAGAAGTGATTTACCTTGCTGAACTAAAGGTTCTAGAACTGGCATCAAATCTTTCATTGTTGAGATTTTCTTATCGTATAAAAGGATAAGTGGATTCTCTAAATCTGTATGCATTTTTTCGCTATCAGTAACGAAATACGGAGACAAATATCCTCTGTCAAACTGCATTCCTTCCACTACATCCACATAAGTATCAGTACCTTTGGCTTCTTCTACAGTGATTACTCCTTCTTTACCTACTTTTCCAAATGCCTGGGCAATAAGGTCTCCAATAGTCTCATCATTATTAGCAGATATTGAAGCTACCTGTTTTATTTTTTCTGAAGAATCGCCAACTTTTTTGGACTGTTTTGCCAAATCCTTAACTATTGCATCCACGGCTTTGTCTATACCTCTTTTAAGATCCATTGGATTTGCACCAGCTGCAACGTTTTTCAACCCTTCTTTAACAATTGCTTGCGCAAGTACAGTTGCCGTAGTAGTTCCATCGCCTGCTAAATCATTGGTTTTGGAAGCAACTTCTTTTACCATTTGTGCACCCATATTTTCAAGTGCATCCACCAATTCAATTTCTTTAGCTACCGTTACCCCATCCTTGGTTACCATAGGAGCACCAAAAGATTTGCTAATGATTACATTTCTACCCTTAGGTCCCAAAGTTACCTTTACTGCGTTTGCCAAGGCATCAACACCTCTTTTGATGCCATCACGTGCATCAACATCAAACTTTATTTCTTTTGCCATTTTATTCGTTGATTTTATATATTATATAATTGCTAAA
Organism: uncultured Flavobacteriaceae bacterium; assembly: GCA_964194835.1. GTDB lineage: Bacteria > Bacteroidota > Bacteroidia > Flavobacteriales > Flavobacteriaceae > CAXMOE01. The sequence continues at coordinate 17,846 of CAXMOE010000004.1, forward strand.
ATATCGCTTTCACGCATCATCAAGTAGTCGGACCCATCGAACTTTAATTCTGTTCCAGCATACTTGCCATAAAGTACGGTATCACCAACCTTTACGGTAATGTTCTCTTCCTTGGTACCAGGACCAACTGCCACAACTTTGCCTTTTTGTGGTTTTTCTTTTGCTGTATCTGGAATATAGATACCAGATGCAGTTTTTGTTTCAGCTGCCATAGGCTCAATAAGTACCCTATCTGCCAATGGTTTAATGCTAACTTTAGCCATATTTTAAATTTTTAGATTGATTAATTTTATAATTCCTTGAATACTCAATTCAGAAATTATGCCAATTGAATAAAACTGACATAATGTTAAAACAAAAATGCCAGCTTGTCATTTGGGCTGGCATTTTAATCTGATATTCCAATCGGTTACTGAATCGTATCCGCAGGATTGAACTCATTTGTTGCAGGAGCTTGCTCAGGTACAACTTCTTCGGGAACGGATGTTTCTATATCGTCACCTTGAAGTAATTTGGAGTCAGCTTCACCAAAGTTTCCTTTTAATGCAACATTGGAAAGCAATATTAAAACTATTAACAAAGTCGCCAAGGTCCAAGTGCTTTTATCCAAAAAATCCCCTGTTTTTTTTACGCCGCCAACTACTTGGTTACCAGCACCTCCAAAAGAAGATGATAAGCCTCCCCCTTTAGGGTTTTGCACCATGATGACCAACATCAATAGAAGGCAAACTATGATTATAAGGACCAAGAATATTGAAAATGTGCTCATTTATTTATGAATTTTCTTTTTGTATTTTCTCTACCGCTTTAATTCGGTCTGCAAAGAAACCACTTTTTTCTGGATATTTCAAACTTAAAATTTTGAATGCTTGTATGGCTTTTTTGTACTTTTTTTGCTCTAAATAGACCTTTGCCAAGGTCTCGGTCATCAACTCGTTTTTATCGAATTTTATGGACTCTTTAATGTCTATTTTGCCAGATGGATTGTCTTTGGGGACTATTTTGGGATTGTTTTCAATAAACTTATCTATCAATTCAAATTTTTTCTTTTTTATAACGTCATCTTCCAATGGGAAAAGAATTTCCCCAATCTCACTAATATTATCTACCTCCTTTTCATCAGTACTTCTTTTGATAGATTTAAATGAGGTAAGTTGTAACCATTCCCCGAAGGAGTACTTCTCTTTTTTGGTGAATTGGATTGGTTTTCCCAATTCTAATTTTTCCTGAGCTCTCTTTCGTGCTTCTTCTATAGACTTGTCTACTTCAGGATCTTTGGATTTAAAAAGTGATGGATTCAAAATCTTTTCGGCATCCTTTATATTCTGGGGTAGGGGTTTGTCCTGTGATCCGTCTATGAGGTTGGTGTCAATATCAGAACTTACCACTTCTTCCTCTGATACAATTTCCCTGTCGTTCAACGGGATGGACCTGCCAGAGATTGTTTCGGCAATTGTGTTTTGTTGAAACTCTTTAGAGGTAATAAAATCGAAAAGGATATCCCTGTCGGCAGTGTAGGCAGCTGTTATTTTTAAGGCGTTATTGTATTTAAAACTATTTAAGTTTTTAAGTCCTTTTAAATGAAGTGCCCGTGAAGCCTGAAAATAGGGGTAATCTTCCAGTACATCCTCCAACTGTTTGGTCTGCACCGGTGAAACAACTTGGTGTGGATGTTGCAATAGAGATGTAAAATCCAATACGTTCATATCCTAATAAATTACCAGTCTGCAAGTGAGAGGTTAAAAATGTCTTGGGTAATACGTTCAAAAATTATTTGGTGGGCTTCGCTCCTCACCGAAGATAATTGAGAATTTGCGTCGTAATCAAAAAAGAACGAGAATCGTTGTTCAAAGTCTACATCTTCTTTTGTGTTATTGAAAAAACGTACGTTGATACCTATGGTCAATCGGTTTTGTGCAGCTGTTTGTTGGGCCGTTGCTGTCATTGGAGATACCCTATATTCCACAATTTCCCCTTCATAAAGCAGATCACCTCCAGAGGAAACCAAATCAAGACTGGTCTGGTTCAATATTAAATCTTGGAGAGCCAAGGTAAAATCCCTGTCCAAGCCTGGGTCAAAAGTAGACCCTGGTCTTTGTGAGGCATAGTTCTGAAAGTAGTTTACGGTATATGTGGCTGCGGTGCCCACATTTCCTCCAGTGAAATTATATACTCCACAACCTTGTGTCATGGAAATCGCAAAGAACAGTAGTAATGTTTTTTTTAAGCTCACCATACTTATAGGTCGTACTGTTTAATTTTTCTATATAGTGTTCGCTCGGAAATTCCCAATTCCTCAGCCGCTGCTTTTCTTTTTCCCTTATTACGCTCCAAGGATTTTTTAATGAGTTCTATTTCTTTTTCCTGTAAAGATAGGGTTTCTTCCTCTTCTATTTCTTCAGCGAAAAAGTACTTGTCTTCTTGAGTTTGCATGTTCACGGGCTTTTCCGAAGAAGGTTTGGGAAGACGTAATACTTCTGCTGAAGTAGGGACATCTTCGGTAAGTTCCTCGCCATCATCTCTATAGATTTTTCTGATTAGATTTTCGTTCTCTTCTTGAACCTTTCCATTGTCATCAGTTTTCAACAACTCCATGGTCAGTTTTTTCAAATCGTTCAAATCGCTTTTCATGTCAAAAAGAACTTTGTACAAGATTTCCCGTTCGTTGCTAAAGTCACCTTCATGTTTCTTTTTGTCTATAATAGCAGGGAGGTTAGAGTTGCTTGCATTGGGAAGATAGCTGTTCAAAGTAGTTAATGAAATATTTCTCTCTTTTTCCAGCACAGATATTTGTTCTGCAATATTCCTTAGCTGGCGAATATTACCTGGCCAGCGGTGTTTGAGCAATAGTTGTATGGCATTATCCTGTAATCGAATAGTGGGCATTTTGTATTTCTGTCCAAAATCTGAGGCGAATTTTCGGAACAACAAATGAATATCCTCCTGTCGCTCACGTAATGGAGGGATATTAATCTCCACTGTACTTAATCTATAGTATAGATCTTCTCTAAACTTCTCTTTTTTAATGGCCTCAAACATACTGATGTTGGTAGCGGCCACAATACGGACATCGGTTTTCTGAACATGGGAGGAACCTACTTTTAAAAACTCCCCATTTTCCAATACCCGAAGTAAACGAACTTGGGTGGTCAAAGGCAACTCGCCTACTTCATCCAAAAATATTGTTCCTCTATCGGCAACTTCAAAATAGCCACTGCGTGTAGAAGTAGCCCCCGTAAAGGCACCTTTTTCATGTCCGAACAATTCACTGTCTATAGTCCCTTCAGGGATCGCACCACAGTTAACTGCTATGTATTTTGCGTGTTTTCTATGAGATAGCGAATGGATTATTTTTGGAATGGCTTCCTTACCAACGCCACTTTCACCAGTTACCAAAACAGAAATATCCGTAGGAGCAACTTGAATTGCTTTTTCTATGGCACGGTTAAGTTTAATATTGTTGCCAATAATTTCAAATCGCTGTTTTATGGCTTGTATCGATTCCATTTAGTCTATATCTGACATTCCAAAAGGTGTAGGAATGATAAAAATTCTAATTGTTTTTGCTGTACTCAACGGCAACCCCCAGAAGGGTTCCAGACGTACAATCATTTATTTTTATATTTACAAAATCTCCTTTCTTGTAATTTTCCTTTGGAAAGACTACCACAGTGTTCTGTGAATTGCGTCCCATCCAATGAGCCTTGGACTTTTTTGAATTTCCTTCCACCAGTACTTCTTCAATCTTTCCCAGATGTTGTTGTGTTCGGTATAGCGCATGATTACGTTGTACGGCTATGATTTCAGACAACCTCCTTTTTTTGACTTCTTCCGGCACATCGTTCGTAAATTTACGGGCAGCCATCGTTCCTGGCCTTTCTGAATAAGAAAACATGTATCCAAAATCATATTTTACATATTCCATTAGCGACAAGGTATCTTGGTGGTCTTCTTCTGTTTCAGTGGGAAAACCTGAAATCATATCCTGTGAAATGCCGCAGTCCGGGATTATATTTCTGATGTTGTCTATTAATTCAAAGTATTCCTGACGGGTGTGCAGGCGGTTCATTTCTTCCAATATTCTGTCGCTACCGCTCTGTACAGGAAGGTGAATGGATTTACAAATATTGTCATATTTGGCCATGGTCTCTATAACATCCAAGGTCATGTCCTGGGGGTTGGAAGTAGAAAAACGAATCCTCATTTTGGGTTGTGCTAGGGCTGCCATTTCTAAAAGGTTGGCGAAATTTACAGCAGTGGCCTTTTGCATATTTGATGCCTTTTCAAAATCCTTTTTTAAACCACCGCCATACCATAAATAACTATCCACATTTTGTCCTAAGAGTGTCACTTCCCTGAAGCCTTTGTTCCACAAGTCGTTGACCTCCTCCAAAATAGATATCGAATCACGGCTACGTTCCCTCCCCCGGGTAAAAGGCACCACACAAAATGTGCACATATTGTCACAACCACGGGTAATTGAGACCAGAGCGGTAACTCCATTACTGTTCAGCCGTACCGGGGCAACATCGCCATAAGTTTCATCTTTGGAGAGGATAACGTTGACTGCATTCCTGCCTTCATCGATTTCTTGAACTAAATTTGGCAAGTCTTTATAAGCATCAGGTCCCACGACCATGTCCACAATTTTTTCCTCTTCCAGTAGTTGACTCTTTAGACGCTCAGCCATACATCCCAATACCCCAACTTTTATGTGTGGTTTGGTTTTTTTAACCGCATTAAATTTTTCCAAACGTTTGCGCACGGTAATCTCGGCTTTTTCACGTATGGAGCATGTATTAATTAAAATCAGGTCTGCATCTTCCAAATTTTGGGTAGTATTAAATCCTTCCTTTTCCAAAATAGAGGCTACGATCTCACTATCCGAAAAGTTCATTTGACACCCATAACTCTCTAAGTAGAGTTTACGGGAATTGTCATAGTTCTTTTCAACGGACACGGTAGTGCCCTGAACCTTTTCATCTATGATCTTCTCCATATTAATATAAATTCATCTTGTGCCTTTACGGGTCTGCAAAGATAGTATTAATTCGAAAGTCGTGACAATATGACAGTTATTTTTAATATTATTTTAAATGTTATTCTTTTTAAGAATCTCTTTATTTTTATTGAAAAATACGGAATATGAATTTTAATATGGTTGTAGAATAAATTACAGCACAGAAATCCTTGAAGTTTGGAAGTATTTTTTACAATTCAATTGAACTGTTTAAAAAGGTTTGGGTACAAGTATTAGTCACCTTCGGTCTTACCATAATTAGGGTGTTAATATGTGGTTTGGGCCTAATTAATCAATTAGGCGCAACGAAAAGCGGTAATCTGTATCCTATTTAAAAATATGGTAACATAAAAATATACAGCTATGACAAAGAAAATTATGGTTTTCCTCTTTACCATCTCCATGGTATTTGTGGCTTGTGACAATAATGATAATAGCAAATATGAAGACTATTTGGTAGCAAGGCCCCTAGTTATGGGCAAGGCCGAATTTGCGAATAGTGTTGATGTTATAGCGCCTGTTCCCATTGATGAATCTGGTAAAATTTACACCTATAAGGATTACATTTTTGTAAATGACAAGTACAAAGGGGTACATGTTATAGACAATAGTATTCCCAGTGCTCCAAAGAAAATATACTTTATCAAGATTGCTGGAAATGTGGATATTTCCATCAAAGACGATTATTTATATGCCGATAGTATTACCGATCTAATTGTCGTTGATATCTCCGATATGGGGAATGTCAATATGGTAAACCGGCTCGAAAACGTACTTAGGAACAATGTAGTTTTTCCTGTTGAGGCCGATTTTTTTGAATGGGGAGAAATTGATTATCAAAACGAAATGGTTGTTGGTTGGGAATTAAGTACAGAAAGAAGGTTAGTAGAAGAATACGAAAATCGTTTCAATACCATAGATTTTGCTTTGGCTGAGGTGGCTGCAGATAATGCTTCGGTTGGTCAAGGGGGATCCTTGTCGCGTTTTAAAATTATTGAGGATTATTTGTATGCCGTTGACAGCCATTCAATCAATATCTTTAATATTCAAGAACTTGAAAACCCGTTGGATCTTGAAGATGTTTACGCCGGATTTGATATAGAAACGATTTTTAACCAAGGGAACCATCTATTCTTGGGTAGTATGCGAGGAATGTATATTTATGATATCACAGTGCCTGCAACACCCACCTTTGTATCGGAATTTCAGCATGGGACTGCTTGCGACCCAGTCGTTGTGGATGGGGACTATGCTTTTGTAACCTTACGCGGCGGAAATTTTTGTGGTGCCACTGAAAGTGGTTTGTTTATTGTTGATATATCTGAAATAACCAATCCTATCTTGACCAAATCGTATAGTTTAGATGGTCCCTATGGACTTGGAATCCGGGATGAAAAGCTCTTTGTTTGTGACGGGGACTCTGGTCTTATAGTTTATGATAAGACCAATGTGGAAAACTTGGTAGTCTTAAATCATTTTAAAGACATTGTTACATTTGATGTAATTCCTTTGGAAGACACCCTACTATTGGTTGGTGATGATAAGCTATATCAATATGAATATCAGGAGAATGGGATAGAATTGTTAAGCTCCATGAATCTGAATTAGACCACTAGAATAATGATAAAAGCACCTGGTTAAAGCGAGTGCTTTTTTTATGCGTAATATCGAGATGAGATGTAAAATCAAAAAATTGATATACTTTTGCGTCACCAAAGAAATGATGAATGGCAAAGAATTTAGTAATTGTAGAGTCCCCTGCTAAAGCAAAAACGATAGAAAAATTTTTAGGAAAGGATTTCAAGGTAGAGTCCAGTTTTGGGCATATAGCCGATTTGCCCTCCAAGGAATTGGGTGTAGATGTGGACAATGATTTTAAACCTAAATATATCGTTGACAAGGAGAAAAAGGCGCTGGTAAAAAAGCTAAAGGATTTAGCCAAAAAAGCAGATACCATTTGGTTGGCCAGTGATGAAGATAGGGAAGGGGAAGCCATATCTTGGCATTTGGCTGAAGAACTGAACCTTGACAAAAATAAAACCAAACGTATAGTTTTTAACTCAATTACCAAGTCGGCCGTGCAAAGGGCCATAGAAAACCCAAGGGAGATCAACTACAATTTAGTAAATGCACAACAGGCAAGAAGGGTACTCGACAGATTGGTGGGGTATGAACTATCCCCTGTGTTGTGGAAAAAAATTAAGCCAGGGTTGTCGGCAGGAAGGGTGCAATCTGTTGCAGTACGTTTAATTGTGGAACGGGAGCGCGATATTGTGGATTTTAAACCCGTGGCTTCGTATAGGATATCGGCAGAATTCAAAACAAAGGAAGGAAATGTTTTTACCGCAAAAACAAACAAGACGTTTTCTGCCAAGGAGGATGCAGAGAAATTCTTACGTCAAAATATTGGTGCAAACTTTTCGGTTGCCCAGTTAGATAAAAAGCCTGCCAAAAAATCACCTGCAGCACCTTTTACTACATCAACCTTGCAACAGGAGGCATCAAGGAAACTATATTTTTCGGTGGGGAGGACCATGCAAGTGGCGCAGCGTTTATATGAAGCAGGTTTGATCACTTATATGAGAACAGATAGTGTTAACCTTTCCAAGGAGGCTTTAAATGCTGCAAAGGATGCTATTGAAGAAAATTATGGTAAGCAATATAGTTCGGTAAGAAATTTTACAGGAAAGTCCAAAGGGGCACAAGAAGCTCATGAGGCCATTCGCCCTACGGACATGAAAAACCAATCACCGTCCTTGGAGCGCGACCAATCTAAATTATATGAGTTGATCTGGAAACGAACATTGGCTTCACAAATGAGTGATGCTCAATTGGAGCGTACCAATGTAAGAATCAAGTCTAGTACACACAATGAGGGATTTACTGCAAACGGCGAGGTTATAAAGTTTGATGGTTTCCTAAAAGTGTATATGGAAGGCAGGGACGATGAAGATATGGGTGAAGAACAGGAAGGAATGCTACCTGCTATGCGAACGGGAGAATCCTTGCAAAACAATTATATTACGGCAACAGAACGATTTTCCAGACCTCCATACCGTTTTACTGAGGCTTCCTTAGTAAAAAAATTGGAAGAATTGGGTATTGGAAGACCTTCAACCTATGCCCCGACTATTTCTACCATTCAGAATAGAGGGTATGTGGAAAAAGGCACTATTGAAGGTGTTGAACGGAAATATGTGCAATTTCTTTTGGAATCTGGAATGGTTACTGAGAAAAATCTTTCTGAAAATTTTGGTTCCGATAAAGGTAAATTAGTGCCCACCGATATTGGAATGATTGTAAACGATTTTTTGGTAGGCCATTTCGCTAATATTTTGGATTATCATTTTACTGCCAAGGTGGAAGAGAATTTTGATGAAATTGCCACAGGAAATGAAAATTGGCAAAAAGTAATGAAAGACTTCTATAAAGACTTTCATCCCAAAGTTTTGGACGTAGAGGAAAATGCAGAACGTGCAAGTGGGTTAAGGGTATTGGGGTCCGATGAGAAAACGGGTCGGCAAGTTGCAGTGCGATTGGGCAGATTTGGCCCTATGGTACAGATAGGTACGGTTGAGGAGGAAGAAAAACCCTTGTTTGCCAGCTTACTGCCAGATCAATCATTGAACACCATTACTTTTGAGGAAGCTATGGAGCTTTTTAAGCTTCCTAGAAAATTGGGGGTTTATGAGGGTGAGGAAATTGAGGCCAATGTTGGGAGGTTCGGACCTTATGTTAGATTTGGCAAAAAGTTTGTCTCTTTACAAAAGGGGGAAAGTGCTATGGATATTGATTTGGATAGGGCCATTGAACTCATAAAGGAAAAGCAGAAGGCAGATGCCCCAATAGCGTCGTATGAAGGTAAAGAGGTTACAAAGGGAACAGGTCGTTTTGGACCATTTATTAAATGGGACGGAATGTTTATCAATGTAAACAAGAAATACGATTTTGATAATCTCTCAGAGGAAGACATCAAAGAACTTATAGAGGCTAAAAAGCAAAAGGAAATTGATAAATTGGTGCAGGAATGGCCTGAGGAGGGCATACGTATAGAAAAGGCTCGCTGGGGAAGACATGCCATTATTAAAGGGAAGATTAAAGTTGAACTTTCCAAAGATGTGGATGCAGCCAAATTTCCCCTGGAAAAAGCCAAGGCCTTGATCGAGAAAAAAGCCCCCAAAAAAAAGACCAAAGCAAAACCAAAGGTTAAAAAATAACTATGGCATTTGATTTTTTAGTTCCAGTGGAAGATAAGGTGTTGGCACACTGCGAGTTGCTTCCGCCCCAGGCATTAGGAAAGAATATTCATAAACATACTTCCAAAAAGGGATTACCTGTTCTGGCCAATGTTTCAATTGCCATAATGGGAGTACATGAGTCCAGAAATGCCTTTGAAAAAAAGTTGGAACGGTTAGACATTTCCCAAATTAGACTCCAATTGTACAAATTAATGTTGGGAAATTGGAATTCCACTATCGTTGATTTGGGGGATGTGGAAGAGGGAGAAACTGTAGAGGACACCTATTTTGTGGTCAAGGAAATTGTCGCCGGATTATTGGAGGAAAACATCATCCCCATTGTTATTGGCGCAACACAGGATATTACCTATCCCACTTATAGAGCGTTTGATGGAATAAAGGACATGGTAAATTTAGTGGCCGTGGATAGTCGATTTGATTTTGGCGAGGACGAAGAACTTATATCCTCGCATTCATATATGAGCAAGATTATTACGGATAAGCCCAATAATCTCTTCAATTTTTCAAACATAGGTTATCAGAGTTATTTTAATGCACAGGAAGAAATAGATTTGATGGAGCGTCTTTTTTTTGATGCCTATAGATTGGGGGAGATTATATCCGATATTTCTTTAGTGGAACCAGTACTACGAGATGCTACTATAGTAAGTTTGGATGCCCAATCTATAAAAGCAAGTGAATTGGGACTATCCAATAATTTTTCTCCCAATGGATTCAATGGGAGGGAAATTTGTGCCATAGCCAGGTATGCAGGGATAAGCGATAAGGTTTCTGTTTTTGGAATTTACGAAAGTGAAAATTGCAATCAATCGTTTCAACTTGTCGCTCAAGTAATATGGTATTTTATAGAAGGATACAACTTCAGGGTGAAGGAGATTCCACATACCGATAACAATGACTTCATTAAGTTCATGGTTCCAACGGAAACCGAGGAACTCATTTTTTTTAAAAGTAACATTACCGATAGATGGTGGGTAGAGGTGCCATCTATTTTGACTTCACATACTAAATCAAAATCACCTGCGTTATTACCATGCACAGAAAAGGATTATTTGGAAGCATGTAACCAAAATATTCCGGAAAGGTGGTTTAAGGCCTATAAGAAAGGCTTTAATTAATCAAAACAATTTTTAAAGGATAAGTGGTTTTATACAATAAATTATTCAAAAATTAGTTTTAGAGAATAATAATTGTGTTTGCATTTATAATCTTAATCGAAATTTAACCAAAGTATGAAGAAGCTATTGTTACCATCTATAGCACTTATTTTTTTGCTTACAAGTTGTGGGTCGAAAACTAAGGGAGAACTAGTCGGAGTCCAAGGGAATAAGTGGTATCCGGAAAAACCATATGGTATGGAATTGATCCCCAGGGGATCATATATCATGGGTAAAAGTGAAGAGGATATGGCACAGGTTCTCAATGCCCCTACCAAAACTGTTACGGTACGATCCTTTTATATGGATGATACGGAAATTACCAACAGCGAATATCGTCAGTTTGTGGAATGGGTCAAGGATTCTATTACAAGAACCAAATTGGCAATCCTTGCAGATGAGTTGGGTCTTGGTCCGGAGGACGGAGGTATTGGGGAATATGCATTCAAAGATGCTGATACCACAAAGGCCTCAGCATATGACAAATATATGTTGGATAACTACTCGGGAATGGGTGAAACTGGTTATGAAGGAAGAGCCCTAAATACAGATGATGAATTAATATGGGATACTTCTGAATATCCAGATGAGTATTATACCGAAGTAATGGATTCACTGTATATTCCTGAAGAGGAATCCTATAACGGGCAGCGAATTGTAGATGTGACTCAATTGAAATATAGCTACAGCTGGATGGATATCGAAGCCGCAGCACGTTCCAAATCTGGTAGAAGAAAAGATTTTATTAAACAAGAAGAGTTGGAGATTTACCCAGATACCACTGTATGGATACGGGATTTTGAATACTCTTATAATGAACCAATGCACAACGACTACTTCTGGCATGATGCCTATAGTGACTATCCTGTAGTTGGTATTTCTTGGAAACAAGCAAAGGCATTTTGTCACTGGAGGAGCAAGTTTAAAAACGACGACCAAAAGGAAAGAGGCAAACAATTTGTAAACCAGTTTAGATTGCCTACAGAAGCAGAATGGGAATATGCCGCAAGAGGTGGTATAGAAGGAGGTAGTTATCCATGGGGCGGACCATATGTAATAAGTGACACAGGTTGCTTTATGGCTAACTTTAAACCACAGCGAGGTGATTATGCAGCGGATGCAGCTTTATACACCGTGGAAGCAAAATCTTTCGAACCCAATGATTACAATCTTTATAATATGGCCGGTAATGTTTCGGAATGGACAAATTCCAGTTATGACCCAAGTTCATATGATTATGTATCCACAATGAATCCGAATGGAGGTGATGGAAGCAATGAAAGAAAAGTTATTAGAGGTGGTTCATGGAAAGATGTTGCCTACTTCTTGCAGGTAAGTACAAGAGATTATGAATATCAAGATTCAGCGCGTAGTTATGTAGGGTTTAGAACCGTACAGGATTATATGGGCGAAGAAGATTCAACTAAATAACAAAAACCAAATAGTATCAAATTTTCAACCAAATACTTATTATTAACAGCAAACTTAAATTAAATTTAAAATTATGGCACAGTCAAAATCAACAAAAAAATTATTTAACATGGCCTATGGCCTTGGAGCATCGGTAGTAATTATAGGTGCTTTATTTAAAATTCTTCACTGGGAATTCGGACCACTTACAGGTGGACTTTTATTGGCAGTAGGTCTTATTACTGAGGCACTAATATTTGCAATCAGTGCATTTGAACCAGTAGACGATGAATACGATTGGTCTTTGGTTTATCCAGAATTGGAAGGATCTTTAACGTCTGGCAGAAATAATGAAGCCAAAGATGCTAAGGAAGCGGAAGGTATATTGTCCAGAAAATTGGACGATTTATTGAAAGAGGCCAACATCGATGCTGAATTGTTCAACAGTTTAGGTAGTAGCATTAAGAACTTTGAAGGTGCTGCAAAAGGAATTGCACCTACAGCGGATGCTATACAACATACACAGAAATATTCTGAAGAATTGTCCCAGGCAGCTTCTCAGATGGAATCTTTGAACAGTCTTTACAAAGTTCAGTTGGATAGCGCAAGCAGACAGGCTTCCATTAACGAAGAAGTAGTTCAAAATGCTGGTGCTCTTAAAGATCAAATGGAATCTTTGGCTACCAATCTTTCTTCCTTGAATGGAGTATATGGTGGGATGTTATCTGCAATGAGCAAAAGCTAATTAGATTAGTATTATAATCAAACCCAAATCGAATTATTAATTAAAATCTAATTAGAAAACATGGCATCAGGAAAAGCAACACCACGTCAGAAGATGATCAATCTTATGTATTTGATCTTCATCGCTATGCTGGCGTTAAACATGAGTAAAGAGGTTCTATCCGCTTTCGGTATTATGAACGAAAAGTTAGAAGCTTCTAATGCAAAAACCACAGAGAACAATTTAGCGTTCTTATCTGGTTTGGAAACCAAAAAAGAGGAAAACCCAGAAAAGTATGGCGCACTTTATGAGAAGGCCACACAGATAAAGGAGTTGTCCCAAGAGTATTACGATTATTTGGCAAAACTTAAAACGGCAATGACAGTAGATGTAGATGATCCCAAGGACTATCAGATCATGGATAAAACGGATTATCTAGATCAGAAGTTTTTTCAGGGAGATAACCTTGCCAAAGAAGGTAAGGAGTTTTTAGGTCGGATTACCAATTACCGTAAACAAATATCTGATATTTTACCAGAGAGTATGGGAGAAGTTAAGGCTTCTGTCAAAGCCAGGTTTGAAACTGGTGATGCCAATGGTAAAGTGACAAGAAGAGATGGTGTAAAGGTCGATTGGTTGGAATACAAATACGAAGGATATCCTTTGGTTGCTTCTTTGGCCAACATAACCCAATTGCAGTCTGATGTAAAAGCTACTGAGCAGGATGCATTAAAGGCAATGTTGGAAGGACAGTTGACCAGTGATATTTCCATGACCAACTACACTACCTTGTTGGAGCAAGAAAAATCTGCTTTCTATCCAGGTGAGAAATTTGCCGGAAATATTGTATTGGGTCGAAAAGATGATTCAACAATACCCAATGAAGTTAACCTTACTTTGGACGGCAGGAAATTAAGTGAAGGAAAAGACTTTGTTATTGAGCAAGGTAAAGTTAGGCTAACGGTGAGTGCAGGAAGTGCTGGTGACCATAAGATTGCTGGTAACTTAGTGTTCTTGCAAGATGGAGAGCGTACTGAAGTGCCCGTATCCTCTACTTTTGCAACAATTACGAAACCCAATGCGGCTGTAATTTCCGCAGATAAAATGAATGTAGTGTATCGTGGTGTTGCCAACCCAATTACGATTTCCATTCCTGGTATCGCGGACAATAACGTAAGAGCGTCTGCAACAGGACTTTCAAAAAGAGCAGGTAGTAAGTATGTAATGAACCCTGGGAAGGGTAGAACGGTATCGATTACTGCTACAGGTAAGTTGCCCGATGGTCAGACCATTAGAACTTCTTCTGAATTCAGGATTAAGGATATACCAAGACCAGCAGGTTCCATTAGAGGTGAGACCGGTAGTGCGAAAATGCCAAGAAAAAACTTGGAAATTGCTACAGTGGGTGCCTTTTTGGAAGACTTTGATTTTGACTTGAACCTTGCAGTAAGTGGATTTAAGTTTAAAGTTCCTGGACAGCCAACGGTTGTTGTAAAAGGCAGTAAGCTTGATAAAAGAGCGAAATCGGCCTTAAAAAGAGCTAAGCGTGGAGAGGCAGTACAACTGTTTGATATACAAGCTTATATCACCAACAATAAGACGTACAAGCTTAAGAAAGTATCTCCTGTGATAATTGAGATAACAAACTAGTAAATAATATTTTTATGAATTGGAAGAATGTTTTATTAATAGGAGTTGTAACTCTGTTACCAATCTCCATGCTGGCCCAAGCAAATATTTTAAATGCGAAGAAGCCACAGGATATTGGGAAAAAGACAGAAGCGCAAAAAGCAATGGATAATGACAAGTACCTTGAATATGGATATGTGGACGATAGGGATATTCTCTGGTCTAAAACCGTATGGGAAGTCATAGATTTGGATGAGCGCATTAACTTTCCATTGTACTATCCAACAGATACCATAGGTATTGGTGCCGATAGAAGATCGTTGTACGATGTTTTGATGAAGAATATCAAAAACGGAAAACTCAAGGAGGTCTATGTAGATTCTTATTTTACTGAAAAAAGAGAATTCAGTGATTTGGAAGCCACATTAAAGAAAAAGGACACCACAGATTTCGGATACGATCAATTTAATGCAGGCGAGGAGATTTCCCCGGAATACATTAATGAAAGGGAGCTTACGGCTGCCGATCTTGAAGAGTTCCTTATAAAAGGAATATGGTATTTTGATAAACGCCAAGGGGAATTGAAGTACCGTTTGTTGGGGATTGCTCCGGTTGCTCCCGATGTGAACTTCATAGATGATGAGGCTGTAGATATAGAAGATGCAAAAGTGCCTCTTTTCTGGGTGTGGTACCCGGCTGCTCGGCAGATACTCCATGAGGCAAAGGTGTTTAACCAACGCAACACCGCCCAACCCATATCCTTTGATATGTTGTTAAATGCCAGAAGGTTTAATGCTGTAATATATAAGGAGGATAACGTTCATGGAGATCGTCTGATCAAAGATTACGTTGCCGACAATGCATTGTTCCAATTACTTGAGGCTAAACGCATTAAGGAGGTCATTAGGGATAGGGAACAGGATATGTGGAGCTATTAAGGAGAATTCAAATAGTATATTTGGAACCTTAAATTATTTCTTAATCACAGAGAAAATGTTTCACTAATTTTAATAATTATTTAGAATTCCAATTCAATTCATAAAATTCAAACGCTGTACTTTTAGTACAGCGTTTTTTTGTTTTCTAAATCCAAATCTCCGAACTTCTTTTTTTGAGTTAGATATTTTCATAGATCCACTCTTCGAAACAGCATTCGTGTTTACTGCCTTTTAATTACTTTTACCCTATGATAGATTACTTGGTTGTTGGTTTGGGATTGGCCGGTATTTCCTTTTGCGAGGCACTTGAAAAAAACAATAAGACTTTCAATGTGATTGCCAATAATTCTCAAATCGCTTCGCAAGTGGCGGGGGGATTGTATAACCCTGTAATCTTAAAACGATTTACCTTGGCATGGAACGCAAAGGAACAATTAGATTCAGCACTTCCCTTTTATGCCTTATTGGAAAAGAAGCTAAATGTACAGTTAGATTACAAGGTCCCTGTTTTAAGGCGGTTTGCTTCCGTTGAAGAGCAAAACTTATGGTTTGAGGCAGCTGATAAGAATCAATTAAGCCCCTTTTTATCCGCCAAAATTCTGGCCAATACAAATTCAGCAATCCATGCTCCATTTGGATATGGGGAGGTATTGCATACGGGTAGGGTAGATACCCAAAAGCTGATCAAAGTGTATAAAAAATATCTTTTGAATATGCAGTTGCTATCAGAGGAATCTTTTGATTTTGGGAGTTTTAAAATTGCAAAGGACCATGTGTCATATAAATCAATCAAGGCAAAACAACTGGTTTTTGCTTCAGGATTTGGTTTAAGGAACAATCCCTATTTCAATTATTTACCCCTCAATGGTACAAAAGGGGAACTGCTTACCATAAAGGCTCTAGGTTTTAAAGAGAAAAATGTCATTAAATCGTCGGTATTCATTATTCCGTTGGGGAATGATTTGTACAGAGTGGGTGCTACGTACAAATGGAAGGACAAATCCAATGTTCCTACATCTGCAGCAAGGGAGGAACTCTTGGAAAAATTGAATACATTTTTAGAATGTGATTATGAGGTAATGGACCATGTAGCGGGAATTCGGCCCACGGTATCTGATAGGAGACCTTTGGTGGGTAGGCACCCGGAGCATCAACATTTGTATGTTTTAAATGGTTTTGGGTCTAGAGGAGTTATGATAGCCCCATTCGCATCACTTCAACTGTATAATTACATAGAACATAAAACTGCAATCAACTCCGAAATGGATATTGCCCGTTTTGCGAAGAAATACTTTAAGTCTAGTTCTTCACTGCCTTTGGATCGTATTTAAAAAAGAAGTTGATCCAAATATTCCTTGAAATCCTTATTATAACTGGCATGAAGCCCACCATTGTAAAAACTATAACGATAAAAGTACTTATCAGTGAGAATTCTAAGAGTAAAAAAGCAATTACAAATGCGGATACAGCAAAAATTATCCCAACAGGATAGCTAACATACATAGCACCATAAAAAAAGGAAGGCTCTATTTTATATTTGGTGTTGCAATGAGAACAACGGTCATTCATTTTAAGGAGATTCCTCAAATTATACGGATTTTTATCGGCATACATGCTTTCTAAATGACATTTTGGACAAGTTCCTGTTAAAATGCTGTAGAGTTTGTTTCCTTTTTTTAACATTTGCAAAAGTTTTGGCAAAATTAAGGTTTTGCAATGTTTTTCACTGTAACAATGGTCACAAAATATGCTTAATATACATAACCTCTCAGTTGCTTTTGGCGGAGAATATCTGTTTGAGGAAATATCGTTTCGATTAAATGCCGGCGATAGGGTTGGTCTTATTGGCAGAAATGGAGCTGGAAAGTCTACTTTGTTAAAGTTACTGTCTAAGGACATGGCATTGGATTCCGGTACCATTGCTTCTGATAAAGATATTCGAATAGGATTTCTAAGACAAGACATAGATTTTGAACTGGGCAGAACTGTATTGGAAGAGGCACATCAGGCCTTCAAAGAGATCAAGCAGTTGGAATTGCAAATTGATACCATTAACCATCAGTTGGCAGAACGTACCGATTATGAAACCGAAAGCTATAACCAACTGATTATTGATCTAAACGATATTACCCATCATTACGAAATATTAGGGGGTTATAACTACCAAGGTGAGACTGAAAAAATTCTACTTGGGTTAGGTTTTAAACGTGAAGACTTTAATAATAAAACCGATACCTTTTCTGGTGGATGGAGAATGCGAATAGAGCTCGCAAAACTGCTATTACAAAACAATGATGTGTTATTGTTGGATGAACCTACCAACCACTTGGATCTTGAATCCATTATTTGGTTGGAGCAATTCCTTAAAAATTATACAGGAGCAATAGTTATTGTGTCACACGATAAAATGTTTCTGGACAATGTAACCAATAGGACCATAGAGATTTCTCTGGGCAGGATCTATGACTTCAATAAACCGTATTCCATCTATTTAAAACTGCGTGGTGAAATAAAGGAACAACAATTAAATGCGCAGAAAAACCAGGAAAAGCAGATACAGCAAGCTGAACGGCTTATTGAGAAGTTCCGGGCCAAGTCTACAAAAGCCTCCATGGCACAATCGCTTATAAAAAAATTGGACAAAATTGAGCGAATCGAAGTAGATGAGGATGATAACAGTGTAATGAACTTAAGGTTTCCAATCTCCGTTACACCTGGAAAAGTGGTGGCAGAAATTGAGAATTTATCCAAGAGCTATGGGGACAAAAAAGTCCTTGAAGGGATTAATCTACTTTTGGAACGCAACAGTAAAACGGCTTTTGTTGGACAAAACGGACAAGGAAAATCAACCTTGGCCAAAATCATGGTCAAGGAATTGGAATGTGAAGGACATATTAAACTTGGACATAACGTACAAATAGGATATTTTGCCCAAAACCAAGCAGAATATTTGGAAGGTGGTAAAACTGTTTTGGATACCATGATCGATGCGGCCAATGAGAAAAACAGAAGTAAAGTCAGGGATATTTTGGGCTCGTTTCTATTTAGGGGAGATGAGGTGGAAAAATATGTAAAGGTACTTTCTGGTGGAGAACGCAATAGATTGGCATTGGCAAAGATGCTCTTACAACCCTTCAATGTCCTTGTAATGGACGAACCTACCAATCACTTGGATATAAAATCCAAAAATGTCCTGAAACAAGCATTACAGAATTTTGAAGGTACCTTGGTATTGGTTTCGCATGATAGGGATTTTTTGCAGGGGCTAACCAATAAGGTCTATGAGTTTAAGGATAGAAAAATAAAGGAATACCTAGGGGATATAGAATATTACCTTGATGAACGGAAGGCTGAGGATTTTAGGGCAATTGAGAAAAAGCAGCAAACTGTCAAAAACAAAGTGCAGCACCAAGTTAAGGACACCAATTACCAGGATCAGAAGAAATTAAAGTCCTTAAAAAACAAACTCAGTGCAATTGAAAGCAAGATCACTACTTTTGAGAGGGAAATTGCTGAAATAGATCATGAACTTTTAATGGATTATGATACGACAATTACAAGACCAAATTTTTTTGATGGTTATCAAAAAAAGAAAAAGAATTTGGAAGAATTGATGAATGTTTGGGAAGAACTTACCAATAATTTGGAACAATTGGTTTCTAAATAATAGAGCTACTTTTTTTCCCGTATTGCCAAACCACAACTTTTGGCACTTTCACAACAAAAACGGGCAGTTCGAGTGCATTTCATCGAGTAATTTACCTTTATGTCGTACAAAATGTTGATATTTGTAGGGTAATTCTGATGAAATTGATTATTAGTGTTTACTAAGGATGTAAATACGCAATTGATAAGATCTTTTTTATGAGATTGCTTTAAATTTTGATTTCCACAACTAAAGAATAAATTATGAATGTTCAATATCTAATCCATGAAATAAGGACCCTACTGGTTGTGCTTCTTTGTGTATTGGCATTTCATAATGTACTTCATGCAGAGGTTTCACAAAAAGATAAAAATGTACTTATAGATTTATACAATAGCACTAATGGATCCGAATGGACCCATACGTGGGATTTCACAAAACCTGTTACAGATTGGTATGGAATTACCGTTGTAAATGATGGAATTGTTGGAATTAATTTGTTTCGTAATAACCTAGAAGGTGTTCTGCCAGAAAGTATAGGAAAGTTAGGGGATTTGAAACACCTTAATCTTGCCTTTAATAGAATAACAGGCGAATTACCAAAGAATTTGGTCAAACTTTCCCAATTGAGAATATTGAAATTAGAAATGAACAGTATAAAGGGAGGACTTCCTGAGGATTTAGGTAATATGGAAAGCTTGGAAGAGCTTACGATATTTAATAACTTTTTGTCGGGCACTATCCCTGTGAGTATAGGTGAAATAGAAAATTTGCGAGTACTAAATTTATCCAGTAACAACTTAAAAGGACAAATACCAAATTCATTGGGTAGCCTTACCAAATTGGAAAGTCTTGGACTTTTCGAAAACACCTTGGATGGTTCTGTTCCAGTGGAATTGGGTCAACTAGTAATGCTAAGGGAGTTGGTATTGGCGAATAACCAATTAGGAGGGGAAATCCCAGCCGAATTTGGTCAGTTGGCAAGCCTGGAAATTTTACAGATTCAAAATAATAAATTTAATTCCTTTGAAAATCTGGAATATATAGAAACCAAGGAATTTTTGGTTTTTGATTATGATAAGGTCGATACTAAAGGAGATTTCAAAGAAGTTAATTTTAGTAGAACAAGAATGGCAGACACCAAGTTTGAAGATGATGATAATGAGTAGTTGGCTATAATTTTAGTTAGTTTGGTTAAAAGGGATGCAATTTGCATCCCTTTTTTGTTATTCATATGTTGAAAAGAAGGAAACACCAATTAAGAAATATTTAACAATAGTTGCATATGCAACTATTGTTATTTTTATATCTTCGCCGAGTGAAATCTAAAGATAACATCGTTGATTTTGAAAACTCCATTGGGCCTTGGTTGGGGAAAACGGTAAAAATAGTGGATTACTATTTACATGAGGCACTCCTTGAAAAAGGATTGGACTTAAGCAAGGAACAGATGATTGTTCTGAAAAAGTTACACGATAATAATGGTATGAATCAGAACGAGTTGGCTTTTTTAACATTTCGCAATAAGTCTTCGTTAACCCGTTTACTTTCCAAAATGGAAAAAAAGAAATATATCATCAGGGAACAGAGTAAGGAAGACAAGAGAATCAATAATGTATATCTAACCGATTCGGGAAGAGAAGTGTTTGTAAATACTGGACCCGTCATTAAAAGCTTGATGAATACAATGGAGCAAAATATCTCTAGAGAAGAAATAGATCAAATCATTCGAGTTTTACAAAAAATACAATTCAATTTTACAGCTAAAACAGCATCATTATAACTACCCAAATATGAGAAAAGTAATTTTAT
>CAXMOE010000005.1:0-37373 GCA_964194835.1 uncultured Flavobacteriaceae bacterium
CTTCCGATTCTGGATTAATTAGTATTGCAGGCGGAAAGCTTACAGGGTACCGTAAGATGGCAGAGCGTGTAGTGAACAGAATTGCCGTTAAAATGGAAGAAGAATTCAACATTGTGTTAAAGCCTTGCGAAACCGATAAAATCCCCCTATGTGGCAACGATTTCAAAAAATACAAGCATGTTAAGAGATATATAGCTGAGGTTTCTGATCGCTTAGAACAAGATGGTTTAACTGCGTATGATGCATCGTATTTGGTAGCCAATTATGGGAAACAATCAGAAGTTATTTTAAAGACTTATGCTACTCTAAAAGACAAGGACGTTCATGTTCGTTTGGCCAAGGCAGAACTCCAGTATGGCATTGCCTTTGAAATGGTACAAAATCCCATGGATTTCTTTATCAGAAGAACAGGTAGGTTGTATTTTGATATTGATAGTATCACAACTTTATTGGATCCTATTTTGCAAGAGTTTCAGACTTTGTTTAAATGGGACGATGCTAAAAGACTGTCATACAAAGAAGAACTTGAGGCAGAAATTCATGAGCATTCAAATTTTTCTTTAGAGAGGATCTAGTTATTAATCGATCAGATTTGTTAAGTTTTTGAATGTTTTCTTGGCGTTTTTTCCATTGTACAATATATCGTACACCGCATCTATAATGGGAGTTTTGGATTTTCTTTTGTGCTTGGCATTTAATAAATGCGCACTTTTGGTAGCGTAATATCCCTCGGCTATCATGCTCATTTCCATCATCGCACTTTTTACGGTGTATCCTTTGCCTATCATGTTCCCAAACATACGGTTACGGCTAAAAGTAGAGTATCCGGTGACCAAAAGATCGCCCAAATAGGCCGAATTATTGATGTTCCGTTTCATTTTATGTACCCGCTTTATGAATCTTTTCATCTCACGAATTGCATTGCTCATTAGGACACTTTGAAAATTATCGCCATAACCTAAACCATGTGCTATACCTGCGGCAATTGCATAAATGTTCTTGAGCATGGCCGCATATTCTGTGCCAATAATATCATCTGATATTTTGGTTCTTATATAATGGCTACTAAGTTTTTTTGCCACCAATTCCGCCTTTGACTGGTCGGCACAGGCAATGGTGAGATAGGACAAACGCTCCAAAGCCACTTCTTCTGCGTGGCAAGGTCCTGTTATTACACCGATATTTTCAAAAGGAATGTTGTAAATTTCATGAAAATGTTCCCCTATAATCAATCCAGTTTCAGGTACAATTCCCTTAATTGCGGAAAAGATAATTTTATTTTTAATTGGCACTGTCAATTTTTCCATTTCAGCATTCAAAAATGCGGAAGGAATTGCAAAAATTAATACATCTGCTTCAGATACCGCTATATTAATATCGTCGGTCAATTCCAATTGCTCTATATGAAATTCAACGGAGCTTAGGTAATTGGGATTGTGCTTTTGGGTTTTAATATGTTCCAAGGCATCCGAGTTACGCATATACCAACAAACCTTATCAAGGTTTTCGGTCAACATTTTTACAATGGCTGTAGCCCAGCTGCCACCACCTATAACCGCAAAGCGTAATTGTTTATCCATTTTGAAGTATTAATCTTGCCAAATGTAATTAAAAAATCAAGTATTACATGAATCGTTTATTATCAATATGTTGGAAATAATGGCACGGAGAATGTTTTATGGATGCCAAACCTCAAAAGCGGTTATGCCGAAGTCTTGTCATTGTGAATATTACTTTAGCGATAAATGTCTATTTTTAAAGTCTGATGGATTTTCATTAACCACTTTTTTGAAAATACGGTTAAAATAAGAAAGACTCTCAAAACCACATTCATAACAAGTTTCGCTTACGTTTTTCCCCATTAATAAAAGTCTTTTCGCTTGACTGATTCGGTATTGATTCAAAAATCCTGTAAAAGTATTTCCAGTTGCTTTTTTAAAATAGCGACAAAAAGCTGATTTGTTCAGATTGCAGATCGACGCCATATCATCAACCGTGATTTTTTGCTGATAATGCTCGTCAATGTAAGCATAAATATGTCTTAGGCGTTCTTGTCCTTTTTTGCTGTATTTGTTAATATAGGGTTTGTCGTGAAGAAGAACAATCTCCTGACTGGTTGAAAGGATTTCAAAAATATGTAATACTTCCAAAAATTGTGCGAATGGAGCTAATTTATGAAGTTTTCCTAATCGTCTCCCAACTTTCTCTTTTGTTTTTCCCAAAAAAGCAATACCATGTTGTGATTTTTCAAAAAGATTAAAAATCATGGACAGCTCTGGAATTTCATTAAAAACCTTGTTTTTAAATGTTGAATTAATATGTAATACCTCCTTATTGTAGTCGGTCTGTATACCATAGTCAAAATTGAGATGGGGAATATTGGATCCAATGAAAACCAAATCACTTTCCTCATAAGGAGAGATATGGTCTCCAACATGTCGAGTACCATTGGCGCCTTCAATATAAACCAATTCATATTCGGGATGAAAATGCCAATAGAACAAATCGTTAAGCCGTGGATTGTGCAGTATACGAAACGAACTTTTGGCATCCTGGCTTATGTTTTCTAATTGAATTTTCATGACATTATTTAACTAAATTGTACAAATACAGGATTTAAAGTAGTAAAAATATCAATATAATTCAAATAGTGGTCAATATCGAGGTTGAACGCATACGACTGCCTTGGCTATATTTACATATCAATTAATTTAAAATTCATAAATCATGAAAAAAGAAAAGCAAGCCACTGGGCAAACGACGATGGCAAATATTGCACATGTAGATATTCCTGGAAATCCATCCACTGCAACTAGCAGTAAAATAAAGTTGAGTGATAGAACCAATGGGGAACCACTTAGGGTACTTACGGAGGAAGACTGGACCTTTTGGAAACATAATGGATATATTGTCATTAAAAATGCAGTCCCAAGGGAACAGGCATTGGCAACTGCCGATTTTATTTGGGAATTTGATGAAAAAGAATCAAATGATCCGAAAACTTGGTATGCTCCAGCCCGCGCAGAAATGGAAATGAAGGAACTAACCGGCACTGGAATGGTTGAGGTCTATAACAATCAATACCTATGGAACAATCGACAAATGCAAAAAGTCTACGATGCGTTCGTCGATATCTGGGGAACTGAAAAACTTTGGGTAACCATTGATCGGGCCAATTTAAATTTTCCATTACGGCCTGGGCATGAATATAAGGGATTTATCCATTGGGATTATGATCCGGAAACCAAACCACAAAATGTTCAAGGAGTGTTGGCACTTGCTGATCAAATGGACCCGAACATGGGAGGCTTTCAATGTATTCCAGAGTTGTTCAGAACATACGATACCTGGAAACTGACTCAACCCGAAGATCGAGATAGATTTAAGCCAGATATTAGAGGTTTGGAAGATAATTTGGTAAAAGTGAAAATGGAGGCAGGTGACTTATTAATTTTTAATAGCTGTCAACCACACGGCATTCGCCCAAACCATTCCAAGGATAAAGTGCGTATTGCCCAATACATTTCGATGATGCCTGCCGAGGAGGAAAATGAGGCCATGAGACAATGGCGTGTAAATTCTTGGAAAAATAGGATAGCACCTGAAGGATATGCTTTCCCTGGGGATCCCAGAAATTGGGAACAGACTAAATATGAAGTCGCTGAATTGAACGGATTAGGAGAAAAATTATTGGGATTAAAAAAATGGTAACGAATATTACCGATGATGGCGAACGCTTCTTATATTAGTGCCTTCCATAATTGATCAAACATTAAAATACAACAAGGCGAATGCTATCAAATATCGGAGGTTGGGACATCTCTATCCTCATTATTTATTTTGGAATTATTCTATGGATTGCGAAATGGGCCTCGGGCGGGAAAGAGGAACCTAAAGGGGCTGTAGATTATTTTTTGGCCGGTAAAAATCAAGGTTGGTTCGTTATTGGCGCTTCTTTATTTGCTTCCAATATTGGTTCTGAAATTATCCTAGGTGTTTCTGGGGCAGGTGCCCGGGCCAATATGCCCATGGCTAATTTTGAAATCCTTGCATCTCTTGTTTTAATTTTGCTGGGTTGGGTATTTGTTCCCTTTTATCTGAGAACAGGCGTCTATACTATGCCTGAATTTTTAGAAAAACGCTATTCTAAAGCCTGTAGAAATTACCTTTCCGTAGTATCCATTGTGGCTTATGTAATTACCAAAATTTCCCTGATCATATTTGCAGGTGCACTCGTATTTGAAACTATGGGTGTTCCTTTTTGGACAGGTGCAATAATCACGGTTGTTGCAACAGGTTTTTATACCGTCCTTGGAGGATTAAAGGCGGTCATCTATACCGATATGGTGCAAGCTTTTATTTTGTTGATTGGTGCCATAGCCGTTACTTGGTTTGGTCTCCATCAATTGGGCGGATGGAATGAAATGATCAATACCATCGCCATTGCCTCCGAGCAAAGTGGGAATCCACCAGTGGAACGTTTTTTTAATTTATGGCGTCCTATGACTGACACAGAATATCCATGGACAGGAATGCTGTTCGGCGCCCCTATTTTGGGGGTCTGGTATTGGTGTACAGACCAATATATTGTTCAAAGGGCCCTGTCAGCAAAGAATATCCTTAATGCAAGAAGAGGGGCTCTTTTTGCTGGATTTTTAAAATTGTTGCCTGTTTTTATTTTTTTCATTCCCGGAGTTATAGCTTATGCTTTGCTACAAAATGGACAAATAAGCTTTTCCATGGATAATGCCGATCAAGCTTTGCCAACTATGATTACCACTTTTCTCCCTGTTGGTCTAAAGGGTCTGGCCATTGCAGGCTTACTTGCTGCATTAATGAGCTCGTTGTCATCGGCTTTTAATTCAAGTTCAACTTTGTTGACAATCGATTTTTATCAACAAAAAAGACCAAATGCCTCTGAAAAGGAATTGGTACGATTTGGACAAATCGCCACGTCTATTTTAGTCATCATTAGTCTTGGGTGGATTCCATTTATGAAAGCGATGATGGGCGGCGGAATTTTTCATTATTTACAGAATGTACAAGCCTATATTTCTCCTCCAATTGCAGCTGTTTTTCTTTTTGGTCTTTTTTATAAATGGATTAATGCCCGAGGAGCAATTATTACTTTATGGACTGGATTTGGAATAGGAATTTTCAGGTTAGTAACAGAATTTTTGAGCAACGAGGGCAGTATATCTGTACAAGAAAATTCAATGTTAGGCATGTTTCTTGGGATTAACTTTTTACATTTTGCTCTTTTCTTGTTCATGTTTTGTGCAGCCTTATTAATGTTGGTAAGCAAAACGGGACAGGCTCAATCATTGGAAAGCTTACAGCTTGTAACCTTTCAAAAGGGAGTCTCAAAAGAAAAGTTTTCGTGGTCGCTGGATGTGATATTGACCCTTATTTTAATAGCGCTAGTACTTATTATATGGTGGTTCTTCAGCCCGTTGGGAATTGGAGGTTAGTGGTTAAGTCGGTTACTTGTATTACAATTATAACAGAAAGCCATAAAACCCATTGTTTCTCGAATAAATTTTTGAAATGGACTTAAAATTAAGTGATAAAACAGCATATATTTCTGGATCTACCAGTGGGATTGGTTTTGCGGTGGCAAAAGGACTTTTGCAGGAAGGTGCATCTGTTGTATTGAATGGCAGGACTCAAGATGGCATAAATAAAGCCATTGCTAAATTAAAAGGGGAAGTACCCCAAGGTTTGGTTTCAGGACTGGCTGCAGATTTTAATAGTACGGATGAAGTAGCATCACTTCTCCAACAACTTCCAAATATTGATATACTTATTAATAATGTGGGAATTTATAGGTCCGAATCTTTTTTTGAAACCCCCAATGAGGATTGGCACCAACAATTCATGGTTAACGTAATGAGCGGAGTTCGATTGTCCAAACATTGTATGCCGAAGATGTTGGATAAAAATTGGGGACGTATCATATTTGTATCCAGTGAATGCGCAACACTTGTTCCATCAGATTTATTGGCTTATAGCACTTCAAAGGCAGCTTTGTTATCGCTCTCGAGAGGTTTGGCACAAATGACCAAAGGTTCCAATGTCACCGTGAACTCTGTCTTGCCCGGTTCCACCCTTTCTGAAGGAGCGGAACGTTTTTTACAGGAAATGGCCCTAAAGGAAAATAAGACCAATGAACAGATAGAAACAGATTTCTTCACGAATGTTCGTCCCTCTTCTTTACTGCAGCGATTTGCAACTGTAGAGGAAATTGCAAATACCATTATTTATTTTTCTAGCCCACTTTCTTCGGCAACGAACGGGGCTGTTGTGAAAATTGATGGTGGCAGTACAGGAGGGATTTTATAGTCCTTCAGCCTATTTTTCGGGTTATATCCACTATGAAAGATGAATAAACACTATTTTTGCGCCCTTAAATGCGGTAGGCATGAAAAAATATTTAAACCTTTTCGATTTCACACAACAAGTAAATTATAAAACTGAGGTCCTATCCGGGCTAACGGTTGCTTTGGCATTGGTGCCAGAAGCCATTGCCTTTGCCCTAATAGCTGGCCTATCTCCCTTGACCGGATTGTACGCTGCCTTTGTCATGGGTTTGGTTACTTCTATTCTTGGTGGTCGTCCAGGGATGATTTCGGGAGCAACTGGGGCAGTAGCTGTGGTCATTGTTGCCTTGGCCAAATCACATGGAGTTGAATATGTTTTTGCAGCAGTGGTTCTTGCGGGCATCATACAAATGGCTGCTGGGTTCCTTCGATTGGGCAAACTGATGAGACTGGTACCGCATCCGGTTATTTTTGGCTTTGTGAATGGTCTCGCAATAATCATTTTTATGTCTCAATTGGACCAGTTTAAGGATGCTACAGGGAATTGGTTGTCGGGGACTACGCTATATGTATTGCTGGGATTGGTCTTTGTTACAATGTTAATTATTTGGGGCTTGCCGAAATTAAGTAAGGCAATCCCGGCCTCATTGGTTGCAATCCTATTCGTTTTTGGAATTGTGGTATTCTTTAATATAGATACTAAAACGATAGGTGATATTGCTTCTATTGAAGGTGGCTTTCCTCCCTTCCATATACCAAATATTCCATGGAATCTTGAAACACTTTATTTAATTTTTCCCTATGCTGCAATTGTGGCAGGGGTGGGGTTAATTGAAAGTTTGTTGACACTCAATATTATTGATGAAATAACCGAGACCAGGGGAAGAGGCAATAAGGAGGCTATAGCGCAGGGAACCGCAAATATTCTATCAGGGGTCTTCTCCGGGATGGGTGGTTGTGCCATGATCGGGCAAAGTCTGATTAATACATCCAATGGGGCCAGGGCTCGTTTATCAGGTATCGTTGCGGCAGTTATGCTTTTGGTATTTATCATGTTCGGTGCCGGATTAATTGAAAGACTTCCTATGGCCGCCTTAACGGGACTAATGATAATGGTTGCAATTGGCACCTTTGAATGGGCCAGTTTAAGGACATTTAAAAGAATGCCGAAATCAGATGTGCTGGTGATGGTATTGGTAACCTTAGTAACGGTATTTCTGCACAACCTCGCCTTGGCCGTAATTGTTGGGGTAATTATATCTGCTTTGGTATTTGCCTGGGACAACGCAAAACGAATACGTGCCAGAAAAACCATTGATGAAAATGGCACAAAACAATATGAAATTTACGGGCCTTTGTTCTTTGGTTCTGTTACTGCCTTTAACGAGAAGTTTGATGTACTAAACGATCCTGATGAGGTAATTGTCGATTTTAAAGAAAGCCGTATTGTGGATATGTCTGCAATAGAAGCGCTGAATAGGATTACTGAGCGTTACCAAAAAGTGGGCAAGAAAATACACCTAAAACATTTGAGCCGCGATTGTAAACGTCTACTGAAAAATGCAGATGAAATTATAGAGGTTAATGTGTTAGAAGACCCAACATATAAGGTTGTGGTGGATAAGGTATAACTGATTGTGCCATAGGCCCAACAAAAAATGCGTCTATCCAGATAAACTAAGATAAACGCATTCAACTTACTTTAATCTAAAAATGCTAAAAAGTACGCATGTACTCAGCAACTGCTCTAGCTTGTTCTTCGCTTAGATTTTGGTTTAACATTATGGCGTTATTGTATTCTTTTAATAGGGCTTTGGCTATAGGGTCTTCCCTTAGCATTCCATCTGGGTTTAAAACCATGTTCATGACCCATTCAGGGCTTCTACGATCATAAACACCTTTCAAAGCTGGACCTATCATTCGTTGATCAATCATATGACAGGCTACACATATGGTGCTAAAGGTTTTTTCACCTTCAGCGGCTAATGCGGTATCTACTTCATCAGCAAAGGAAACGGAACTAATGGGACCTACCCCCTTGTTATCCAAGTCCACAGGGACAGCTTCTGAAGTATCCACTATCTTGACTTCTTTTTTGGCCCGGTTCATTTCAAACCCTTCTTTTTTTTCTTCTTTTTTGCCGCCACAACCAACAATAAGGGCGCCAAGTGCTACAACAGTCAGTATTTTTTTCATAGTAGTAGAAATATTTAGATCACTAATATAAGAAATACCATAACTTAAAGTACTTCTTCCAAAAATTTTATTGCTCTTTTTTCCGTGTAGGTACAATTTCGTGGACCATAGAAACCTACATGACCTCCATAATTTGGAACTTCTAAATATAACTGTTTGTTGTTTTCGGCTTCTGTGAAGGGGTAGCATTCGGTCCCTAGAAAAGTATCGTTTTGTGCATTGATAATTAAGGTCGGGACATTAATTTTTGGCAGAAATTGCCGGGAACTACATTGTGTATAATAATCCATTGCATCATTAAATCCATGAGCACGACTTGTGTAGATATCATCAAAATCTTTTAAGGTCCGCACATTTTTTATATCCAAATCCGAGATTAAATCAGGGAAAAGTCTTTGTTTCAATAGTAGTTTGCCTACCAGGCGCTTTCTAAAACGCTCGGCATATAGAATGTTTTTGGGCTTTTGGAGTTCCACTAATGAACTGTGTAAGCTACAAGGAGCAGATATGACTACAACTGCTTTAATTTGATTTGGGATGTTGTTGCGCTCACCCAAATATTTTAAGGCTAGATTTCCACCTAAGCTAAAACCATTGATATAAATCTCATTATACTTTTGGGTGTGAAGAATGTGCTGTACGACGGAGTCCAAATCTTCAGTTGCACCCGAGTGATATGAACGGAACAAACGGTTGGTCTCTCCACTACAGCTTCTAAGGTTTACAGCACAAGCATCAAAGTCCTTTGCATTAAATTCTTTTGCACTTCCAGTGATATAGGAGCGTTGTGCATTGCCTTCTAGACCGTGCAAAATGATGACTACTTTACTGGTTTTCTTGAGGGCAAAACTCCAATCCAAATCCAAAAAATCCCCATCCAAAAGTTCAATCCGTTCACGTTCTTGGAAAATACCATTGACTTTTCTGATTAACCCAGCATAAATGGTGGCCAAATGGCTATTTTTAAAGAATAATGGGGGATTATAAGTTGAGGTAATTAGTGGCATTATAATAAAAAGGGTCTGTACAATTTGTAGATATTATTTTGGATAAATTTCCAACAATTGTTTCTGTTCCTCAATAGATGATTTAAACTCTTTCTTAAGTGTATTAACCAGTTCGGAAACCGAAACTACATCATCAATGGTAGCCACTCCCTGTCCAGCAGACCAAATGGTTTTCCAAGCTTTTGCTTCAGTATCCAGTTCCTTTCCAAAATCTACTTTAGTGTCTTTTTTTAAATCTTCTTTGGTTATTCCCGCGGCCATTAAACTATCCCCCAAAAAGTTTGCGTGTACACCAGAAATGGAGGCGGTATATACCACGTCACTAGCCCCCGCATCAATTATCATTTTGCGATAATCTTCGTTAGCCTTACTTTCTTGTGTATTTATAAATCGAGTTCCCATATACGCTAGATGGGCCCCCATTTGCATTGCCGATGCAATATCCCTGCCCGTACTGATACAACCGGAAAGTATTATGGTTTTTTCAAAGAATTTTTTAACCTCTGCAACCAACGTCATAGGATTTATGGTACCGGCATGCCCCCCGGCACCAGCAGCAACCAATATTAATCCATCTACTCCTGCACCTGCGGCTTTTTTGGCATGTCTCTTTTTTATGACATCGTGAAAAACAAGTCCGCCATAACTATGAACTGCATCTACTATTTCGGAAACAGCTCCAAGCGATGTAATAATTAATGGCACTCTATGTTTCACACATAATTTCAGATCTGCCTCCAATCGAGGATTGGTAGGGTGTACAATGAGGTTTACTCCAAAAGGAGCTGGTTTTTTACCCGTCTCTTTTTCGAACTGTTGGAGTTTGGACTTAATTTCTATCAACCATTCCTCAAAACCCTCACTGGTGCGTTGGTTGAGGGCTGGAAAGGTTCCTACAATACCATTTTTACAACATTCAATGACCAATTCGGGACCTGATATTAAAAACATTGGGGCAGCAATTGCAGGCAAGGAAAGATCTTCTATAAAGGATGCTGTATGGCTCATATCTAAAAATTTGAGATTTTCAATAACTAGGATTGTAATTAAGTTTCGTAGGAACATCGTCCTGTGTCTTCCAAAACTATGTTATTTTTATCATTATTATGCATGCATAACAAAAATAATGAATTTCTAAGAGTTAAAAATCTGAATGTTTGCCTTCAATCAAAATTTTATTTGTCCTATTATATTCACCATACTTTAAATTTTCAAAAACTACTAAATACTTGGTTTTGGCTTTTTACTTGCCAGATAAACCCCTAAAAGCACCAAAGCGGTTGCGAATAATTTAACTCCAGTTAATTGGTCTTTTCCGGTGAACATGGCAAACAGAATACCTATAAGAGGTTGTACATATACAAAGGCACTAACCGTTGAGGCCCTTAATTGTGTAAGCGCAAACACATTGAACAAATAGGTCAAAAATGTAGTTCCTACTACTACAAATGCTATGACTCCAATAACTTCCATAGACATTTCTGTCCATAAAATTTCTGAAAATTCAGGATAGGTTATTGGAAAATTTATAATTACTGCAATGGTGAACAACCATTTCATAAGAGTAAAAGGATGATATTTTTCTATCAATTTTTTAACTAGAATAAGATAGGTCCCGTAACAGGTGGCATTTACTATAAACAGTGCATTACCCAATGGTATGTTTGGAGCATCCTGTCGTACTTCTGCACCAAACAAAATTAGGGCAAGTGCACCTACCAGACCCAATAGAATACCCATCGCTTTTTGTAGGGTAATCTTTTCCCTAATCAACAAAGCTGATAGAATAACTACTATAATAGGTGTAATAGTAATCAGCACAGCACTGCTTATTGGTGTAGACAAGGACAAACCCTTAAAGAATGCCAACATATTGATGACCATTCCAAACAATGAACAAACAAATATTCTTCCCCAATCCTTTCGCTCAATTTTCTCTTTGGGACCAAAAAGGGAAATGCCCCAAAACAAGATTGACGCTCCAAGTACTCGGAGCATGATGAATCCAAAAGGTTTTATATAAATAGGCATTACTCCTTTAGCTATGGTATGGTTTAAACCGTAGATTGTTGTTGCACCTATGGCAGCTAATATGGCAAGAGTTCTGTTGTTCAAGGATTTATGGCTTGTTTGGCTAAGGCAATTTCTTTTTTACTGTTTCCAATAAAAATTTTATCATCAACAATGATTACCGGTCGTTTTAAAAAAGTATAATGCTCCAATATAAGTGCGGCATAGTCATCTTCAGATAATTGTTTTAACTGCAACCCTTTTTCTTTAAAGAGTCGGGCCCGTCTACTGAAAAGGTCTTGGTAGGATCCTACAAATTTTCGCATGTCTTCCAACTGAGCGAAGGTGATTGGGGTTGTTTTAATATCTTGAAGGTCAAAACCCTCTATAGGGTCCAATTCTTTTAAAATTCTTTTACAAGTATCACAGCTACTCAAATAATATATTTTTTTCATAATTCAATATTGCTTTGAAAACTATCATAAATCCCATGCATTACAGCCTTATCCAAAAAGGCGTCGAATACTTTTTATGTGCTCAGTCTGTTGCAAAGAAACCCATTTTTCAATGAATTGTACTACTTTTATGGAAATGGTAGAAAATAAAATAGCTGTGGAAAACCTAATCAACATAACATTACAAAACCGTAAGATTCTCTATAAAATTCTAACAGGAACACCCCGTGAGACCCTACTGAAAGTCCCAGAGGGATATAGGAACAATATATGGTGGAACATTGCCCATATAGTGGTAATACAACAAAGATTGGTCTATAAATTGAGCAATTTGGAGTTAAGGATTGATGATGAATTGGCAGAAAAGTTTAAAAAGGGCACTGTTCCAAACGGTAAGGCCACCGATGAAGAAATAGATAAGGTGAAAGCCTATTTGTTTACTACGGTTGAATGGGTTCAGGAAGATTATATAAAAGGACGTTTTAAAAACTATAATGAATATACAACCAGTACCAAGGTTATCCTAAATAACGTGGAAGATGCCTTGACCTTTAATTTGTACCATGAGGGGATCCATTTGGGTGTCATCCTTTCGTTGCTAAAGGCGGTAGCTAAAGCAGATGTTACACTCTAGGATTTAGTTGTTAACGTCAGGTATTTTTTCACTTCATCATAAGGTAGGGTCAAAATGATTGGGCCATCTGCATAAGAGGCAACTTCATACTGGTTGTAATGCAACTGTATTCCCTCCTCGGTAAAACCAATGTTTTCTGGAAGGTAAAACCCCTCATTTTCAAACATAAAACCAGTACTATTTATAGGGTTTCCCTGTGGTATTTTTTCCTGACTACGAAATTTGATCTCTGCAAAAATCAGAAAATCCTGATTATCTTTAAAAAGCTCCCAGTTTTCGAGCTCAACCCCTTTTTTCTTATCAAAATTCATAAAGCTGGTGGTACCATAGCCATGAGCACCACCAGTGAACAAATAGGAATTTAGTTCAATGGTCAGTTTTTTTTTATCCTCATATGCTATAGTGGCGTCAATCTTGGCTTCCCAATTAATGGTTTCGTCGGGGTACATTTTTTTAAGTTCCAAAAATCCGTTTTTAAAAGACTGTATTGCCCCATCAATATCAAATGCCTCAATTTCATCGTCAAAAGTTAGTATGGAAATCACTTCTTCTTCCAGTGCGTTGTTAATAGTGGTATTTATTTTGGCTTTTTCCACGGCTTTTGGAATACTAACGGACACCTCCGGACAGCTTGGACATTGACCTCCATCCATATTTACAGGCTCAAAAGTAAGTTTATCAGGATTTGTACAACTAAAAACCGCCAATATGGGAACTAGGTAGGTTAGAGGAATTTTCATAAATAAGCATTTAAATTGATACAGGGCAACAGAAAAATCAAGTGCTCAAATGTATTGTTTTTAGGTGTCACATATAACTTTTAACAATTATAAATTGTGGTTTACATTTAATCTTTGATAATCTTCTATCCCATTGATTTCATTGTATTCTACAAAAGATAACGATACATTTGTGGAGATAATTATATAGTATGAGCGAAAAAAAATTAAAATTCAATAGCAAGACCATTCATGGTGGTCAACAACCGGACAAAGCATATGGAGCTGTGATGCCTCCTATTTATCAAACGTCTACTTATGCCCAAACGACTCCTGGTGGACATCAGGGATATGAATATTCCAGAAGTGCCAACCCAACCAGAACAGCTTTGGAGAATTCGTTGGCAAGTATAGAGAATGGAAATTATGGCTTGGCTTTCGCAAGTGGTTTGGCAGCCATTGATGCAGTAATCAAATTGTTAAATCCCGGCGACGAAGTGGTTTCAACCAACGACTTGTATGGAGGGAGTTACCGTTTGTTTAGGCAGGTATTCGAAAAGTTCGGCATTACTTTTCATTTTATTGGGATGCAAAATGCTTCCAAAATTGAGGAATTCATCAATGATAAAACAAAACTCATTTGGGTTGAAACACCAACCAACCCAATGATGAATGTTATAGATATAATTGCGGTATCGAAACTTGCCAAAAAGCGGAACATTTTGTTTGCGGTGGACAATACTTTTGCCACCCCTTATTTACAACTGCCGTTGGACTTGGGAGCAGATATTGTAATGCATTCTGCCACCAAATACCTTGGTGGCCACAGCGATGTTGTTGTGGGAGCCTTGATTGTAAGGGATAAGGAATTGGCTGAAAGACTCTACTTTATCCAAAATGCCAGTGGTGCTGTCTGTGGACCTATGGACAGTTTTTTGGTGCTAAGGGGTATTAAGACCCTGCACATAAGGATGCAGCGCCATTGTGAGAATGGAAGGGCAGTGGCAGAATATTTGGCCAAACACCCAAAGGTAGAAAAAGTGTATTGGCCCGGTTTCGAGGAACATCCCAATCATGATATAGCAAAAAGCCAAATGAAGGATTTTGGAGGGATGATTTCCTTTGTTCCTAAGGGCAGTAGTTATGAAGATGCCATAAGAATTATTGAAAAATTGCAAATTTTTACTTTGGCAGAATCATTGGGTGGAGTAGAGAGTTTAGCAGGACACCCCGCAAGTATGACCCATGCCAGTATTCCGAAGCAAGAACGCGAAAAAAGCGGAGTTGTGGATGCTCTTATTCGTTTAAGTGTGGGCATTGAGGATGAAACAGACCTAATTTCAGATTTGCAACAGGCTATAGGACAATAATTTTATCAAATTTTTAAAAAAAGGGATGTTAAATTATAGAAATAATATAATTTAGCCAGTATATTTTTAATTCATCAAAATTAACAGCTAATCAAGTTTTTTATGGAAGCAAAGATTAATGCATTTATGGATGAGGTAAAGGTCCGAAATGGACACGAAACCGAATTTATACAGGCGGTTCAGGAAGTCGCCGAAACGGTTATCCCTTACATAGCCCAAAACGGAATATATAGCGGTAAGAACGTTCTGTTGCGAATGGTTGAACCCGAGCGACTAATTTCTTTTAGGGTAGCCTGGGTAGATGATAAAGGGGAGATTCATGTAAACAGGGGCTATAGAATTCAAATGAATTCAGCTATTGGCCCTTATAAGGGAGGATTACGATTTCACCCTTCTGTAAATGCCAGTATTCTTAAGTTCCTTGCATTTGAACAGGTATTTAAAAATAGTCTCACTACTCTACCCATGGGTGGGGGTAAAGGAGGATCTGATTTTGACCCCAAAGGGAAATCTGATGATGAGGTGATGCGGTTTTGCCATGCTTTTATGTTGGAATTGTGCAGGCATATTGGACCCAATACAGATGTACCTGCCGGAGATATAGGTGTTGGGGCAAGGGAAATAGGTTTCTTATTTGGGATGTACAAAAAAATTCGCAATGAATTTACAGGAGTATTAACAGGAAAAGGCCGCTCTTGGGGAGGTTCGTTGATAAGACCAGAGGCTACCGGTTATGGAACCGTATATTTTGCGCAGAGTATG
Organism: uncultured Flavobacteriaceae bacterium; assembly: GCA_964194835.1. GTDB lineage: Bacteria > Bacteroidota > Bacteroidia > Flavobacteriales > Flavobacteriaceae > CAXMOE01. Next base: position 15,474 of record CAXMOE010000005.1, read on the forward strand.
TTAAGCACTATAAAAATGGGTATTTCAGGCAAGCAAGTGGTCATTTCCGGCTCAGGAAATGTTGCCCAATATGCCGCAGAAAAAGTAATCCAATTGGGGGGTAAAGTACTTACACTTTCAGATTCTAAGGGATATATTTATGACAAGGATGGCATTGATGACGAAAAATTGGCTTATGTAATGGAATTGAAAAATAATAGAAGAGGAAGAATATCAGAATATGCTGAAAAGTATAAATCCGCTGAATTTCATGCTGGGAAGAAACCATGGGAAGTTAAATGTGATATTGCATTGCCCTGTGCTACCCAAAACGAATTGGACGGCAATAATGCAAATGTTCTTATAAAAAACGGTTGTATATGCATTGCAGAAGGAGCTAACATGCCTTCTACGCCAGAAGCTATCCATGCCTTCCATGAAGCTAAAATCTTGTTCGCTCCGGGGAAAGCCTCCAATGCAGGTGGTGTTGCGACTTCTGGTTTGGAAATGTCCCAGAACTCATTACGTATTAGCTGGACCAGGGCAGAGGTTGATGATAGGCTAAAGGCAATTATGGAAGATATACACGATTCCTGTATTGCATACGGCAAGGAAGAAGATGGTTATTGCAATTATGTAAAAGGAGCCAATATTGCTGGTTTTGTAAAGGTTGCAGATGCTATGTTGGCCCAAGGGGTTATTTAATATTTAAAGATTATAGTTTTAAGGCTTTCCTATTACTAGGAAAGCCTTTTTGTTTTATGCCCTATTTTCAATTAGATACTTTTATCTTTGGGACATCGTAAAAAGAATTGATGCAAGTCACAACCAAAGCCATTGTTTTTTCTTCGCTAAAGTATGGAGATACTAGTTTAATTGTTAGGGCATTTACCGAATCACACGGAATTAAGGCCTATTTGTTAAAGGGGGTGTTGGCATCAAAAAAAGGACAATTAAAAACTGCTTATTTCCAGCCATTGATGCAATTGGAACTGGTAGCCAATCATAAGAATAAAGGTACTCTGGAAAGTATTCGAGAGGCGAAGGTAAATTACTATTACCAGACTTTACATACCGATATTGCTAAAAATGCCATGACCCTTTTTTTAGCTGAAATGCTCGGAAACTGCATTTTTGAAGAAGAACCTAATGAAGGGCTATTCAATTATATTGAGGCTTCATTGCAATGGCTTGATGCTCATGATGAAATTTCCAATTTCCATGTATATTTTTTATTGGAGCTCACGAAATACTTAGGATTTTATCCTGATACCACTTATGATAATGCTCCTTATTTTGATTTGATGGAGGGATGCTTTACCTCATCTGTTTCGCTGCACCCAAGCTTATCCAATAAAGTGCTGGAATTTTTCAGGGAATTTTTAGGCACAAATTTTGAGGCTATGCATACAATCAAGATAGGGAATACAAACCGGCAAGAATTATTAAAATCACTTGTTCTTTATTTTGAATTACATTTGCAAGGATTTAGAAAACCCAAATCCCTTGCCATTTTGAACGAAGTTTTCAGCTAGTATGCATAAGTTAGGTTTTATAATCATTCTGTTATTATTTCAGTTCGTTCCGGCACAAGAGATAACTATTCTGGATGGCAAGACCAATGAAAGTATTCTCAATGTAGCGGTATATAATTTGGATAAATCAAAAACTGCTTTGTCGGATTTGGACGGAAAATGTGATTTGGACGTTTTTGATATAAACGAACGAATTACGTTTAAACATTTAAGTTATGGAACCAAAAGAACGACTAAGGTCCAATTATTAAAAAGAGGAAATAAGGTTTATCTTACCTTAAGGGCGGAACAGTTGGATGAAGTTGTTATGTCTATTTCAAAATGGGAACAACAAAAAAAAGATATTCCCCAAAAAATTGCTTCCATAGACGCTAGAAGTATTGCCTTTACGAATCCTCAAACAGCTGCTGACCTTCTTCAGAACAGCGGTAAAGTTTTTGTACAGAAAAGCCAGTTGGGCGGTGGTAGCCCCATGATAAGGGGGTTTGCAACGAACCGATTACTAATTTCTGTGGACGGGGTTAGGATGAACAATGCTATTTTTAGGGGAGGGAATATTCAAAATGTAATATCGATAGACCCATTTACCCTTAAAAACACCGAAGTGATTTTTGGTCCTGGTTCTGTTATATATGGAAGTGACGCAATAGGTGGAGTAATGAACTTTTACACCAAAAAACCTATGTTTTCGATTACGGATAGCTTAAGTTTTTCGGGAAGCTCAAATTATCGGCATGCTTCTGCAAATAATGAAAATACGTTTCATCTGGAATTGAATTTAGCCAAGAAAAAGTGGGCCTTTTTGACAAGCGCATCCTATAACGATTTTGATGATCTTAAAATGGGGAAAAATGGTCCTGATTCATACCTTCGGAATAATTATGTGACCACCAGAAATGGGCAAGATGTACTAATTGAAAATACAGATCCCGGAGTACAGGTTCCTACTGGTTATGACCAAGTCAATTTCTTACAAAAAGTAGCATACAAACCTAACAATAGTTGGAATTTTGATCTTGGGCTATATTATTCGGAAACATCCGACTATTCTCGATATGATAGACTGATCAGGCCAGGAAGTGATGGAAATGGTTTGTGGTCCTCTGAATGGTATTATGGTCCCCAGAAATGGTTTATGGGAAATTTTCAGATATATAACAAAGGAAGGGGGAAATTTTATGACGGGCTCAAAATAACTACTGCTTATCAACGATTTGAGGAAAGTAGAAATGATCGGGATTTTCAGGATCCTATACGTTATTCATCAGCTGAAAAAGTCGATGTCCTTTCCGCAAATATCGATTTCGAGAACAAAAGTATAGGAAACCTTAGATTGTATTATGGCGGGGAATATATTTTTAATGAAGTAGGCTCTATTGGGGGTCAAACAAATATTGAGACCAATACCGTTTCAGATGCCGCATCAAGATATCCTGATGGTTCTACATGGCAAACTCTAGCAGGTTACATCAATACAGAGTTCAAGGCTAAACCTAACTTTAGTCTTCTTTCCGGTGTCCGGTATAGTCATGTATGGATAAATGCCATTTTTGATAGCACTTTTTTTTCTTTTCCGTTTGACGATGCCAATTTAAGTACAGGGGCATTAACCGGTAGCGTTGGATTTAGCTGGTTTCCAAAGGCAGATTTGCAGATTACACTAAATGGCTCTACCGGATTTAGAGCTCCAAACATTGATGATGTTGGTAAAATATTTGATTCTGAACCGGGTTCGGTGGTAGTTCCCAATCCTGATTTAGAGCCAGAATATGCCTATAATATGGAACTTGGCGTTCAAAAAAATGTCAAGGACAAAATAGTTGTTAATGGGGCAGCTTTCTATACGTATTTAAAAGATGCATTGGTTAGACGGGATTTTGAATTCAACGGGGAAACCCAAATAGAATATAATGGTGAATTAAGTAATGTGCAAGCCATACAGAACGCCGCGAATGCCTATGTATATGGATTTGAATTTGGTATGGAAGCTTTTTTCTCTGAAAACTTGTCCGTTTCTTCAAATCTTACCTTCACTAAAGGAATGGAAGTAGAAGCAGATGGTACGGACTCCCCGGGAAGACATGTGGCTCCTGCTTTTGGAGATTTTCATTTGATATGGAAAAATCAAAAATTAAGAGCAGACCTGTTTTTAAAATTTAATGGTGAAATTGATTTTGAAGACCTAGCAGTTTCGGAAAGAAGCAAAGAATATATATATGCAACCAATGCTAACGGAAATCCATATTCCCCTTCTTGGCACACCTTAAATTTTCGCTCCCAATACCAAATATCAAATGCCTTAAAGGCGTCACTTAGTTTGGAAAACATCACTAGTCAAAGATATCGTTCATATTCTTCCGGGATTACCGCAGCAGGAACAAATCTTATTTTGGGAATCGGATATAAATTTTAACACCAATAAGACTCCTTCCGTAGACTACGCCCCCTATTCGAACTGAATGATTCGCCCAATGCTATGATTAAAAACGAATTTAAAATTCCTTTTTTCAATCTTTTTGGCTCTTAAAGCTTAAAGGTTCTTAACCTTAACATTTACATATATTTGGAACTTTAAGTTGAAAGGATAATGGGCATTATTCTCTACAAGTACCGTTACTGGCATTTCATTTTAACGGAAAGCCATTAAATCCAATCAAAATTTATAATTTTGCAGACTTAAATTGTAGCATTTGAAGCTGTTATTATGAAGTTTGCGGAATACAAAGGGTTGAATTTACCAAAAGTTGCGGAAGAAATTCTAAATTATTGGAAAGAACACCACATTTTTGAGAAGAGCATAACCAGTAGGGAAGGCCAAGATAGTTTTGTTTTTTATGAAGGACCGCCATCTGCTAACGGTATGCCCGGAATTCACCATGTCATGGCGCGAACGATTAAAGATATTTTCCCTCGATATAAAACCATGAAGGGTTATCAGGTAAAGCGAAAAGCGGGATGGGACACACATGGTCTGCCCATAGAACTTGGAGTTGAAAAAGAACTGGGAATCACTAAAGAAGACATCGGAAAAAGTATATCTGTCGAGGAGTACAACGCAGCTTGTAAAAAAGCGGTAATGCGTTATACCAATGTGTGGAATGAAATGACGGAAAAAGTTGGCTATTGGGTGGATATGGATGATCCATATATCACCTATAAGTCAAAATACATGGAGTCCGTTTGGTGGTTGCTGAAACAGATATATAGCAAGGGCCTAATTTATAAAGGGTATACGATACAACCTTATTCCCCAAAGGCCGGCACTGGACTTAGTTCTCACGAACTTAACCAACCGGGTACCTACCAAGATATAACGGATACTACGGTTACTGCTCAGTTCAAAGCAAAGAAAGAAACACTTTCAAATTCTTTTGACGGAGTGGATGGGGAGGTTTATTTCTTGGCGTGGACGACTACCCCATGGACTTTGCCCAGTAATACTGCCTTGACGGTCGGTCCGAAGATTGAATATGTCCTAGTTAAGACTTATAATCAATATACTTTCGACCCTATTAATGTAATACTTGCCAAAGCCTTGGTAAATATTCAATTTGACAAAAAATTTGTTGGAGTTGATAATGAACAAGATTGGGCCAATTATAAAAAAGAAGATAAGAAAATCCCATATTTGATCACCAATACTTTCCGTGGAAAAGACTTGTTAGGCATACGTTATGAACAACTTCTTGACTATGCGCAACCTTATCAAAATCCTGAAAATGCCTTTAGGGTAATTGCCGGGGACTTTGTAACCACTGAAGATGGTACCGGAATTGTACATACTGCCCCTACCTTTGGTGCCGATGATGCTCTTGTTGCAAAACAGGCCAGTCCCGAAATACCACCTCTATTGATTTTGGATGAGAATGGCAATCCAGTACCTTTAGTGGATCTACAGGGAAGATTCCGTCCAGAATTAGGGGAATTTGGCGGGAAATATGTAAAGAACGAATATTATGAGGATGATAAGGCCCCTGAGAGGTCTGTGGATGTTGAAATTGCCATAAAGCTAAAAGAAGAAAACAAGGCTTTTAAGGTCGAAAAATATGTACATAGTTATCCAAACTGTTGGCGAACCGATAAGCCCATATTATATTACCCAATGGATTCTTGGTTTATTAAGGTGACGGATATCAAGGACAGAATGTTTGATTTGAACCAGACAATCAATTGGAAGCCCAAGGCAACAGGAGAGGGACGTTTTGGTAATTGGTTGGCCAATGCCAATGATTGGAATTTATCCAGATCTAGGTATTGGGGAATTCCATTGCCTATATGGAGAACAGAAGATGGTAAGGAAGAAATCATTATTGGTTCGGTTGCCGAACTTAAGGAGGAGATAAACAAGGCCTTGTCGGCTGGAGTTCTTAAAGAGGATATTTTAGCCGATTTTGTGGTTGGAGATATGACTGATGCCAACTATGATAAAATTGATCTTCATAAAAATATTGTAGATCAAATTACTTTGGTTTCACCATCTGGCAAGCCAATGACACGTGAAACCGACCTTATAGACGTTTGGTTTGATAGTGGCTCCATGCCCTATGCACAATGGCACTATCCTTTTGAAAACAAGGATTTGATAGACCAGAGAAAAACTTTTCCGGCCGATTTTATTGCGGAAGGAGTAGACCAGACTCGTGGTTGGTTTTATACCTTGCATGCCATTGCTACCATGGTGTTTGATTCGGTATCTTATAAAAATGTAGTATCGAACGGCTTGGTGTTGGATAAGGATGGAAAAAAAATGTCCAAACGATTGGGTAATGCAGTAGACCCTTTTGAGACCATGCAGGAGTATGGGCCAGATGCTACACGTTGGTATATGATCACCAACGCAAATCCTTGGGACAACCTTAAGTTTGATCTAGAGGGTATCGCAGAAGTAAAGCGTAAATTTTTTGGAACATTATATAATACCTATTCTTTTTTTGCGCTGTACACCAATATTGACGGATTTGATTATTCTGAAGCGGATATTCCTTTAATGGAACGGCCTGAAATTGATCAATGGATCCTGTCTGAGCTGCATACACTTATAAGAACCGTGGATGGGGCCTATACTGATTATGAGCCAACTCGTGCCACTCGTGCAATTTCGTATTTTGTACAGGAAAATCTGAGCAACTGGTATGTACGTTTGTGCAGAAGACGTTTTTGGAAGGGAGATTATCAGCAAGATAAAATCGCGGCCTATCAAACCTTATATACTTGCTTGGCAACAGTGGCGAAGTTATCCGCTCCGGTAGCACCATTCTTTATGGATAGATTGTTTAAAGATTTAACAAATACTTCGAATAAGGAAAATTATGAAAGTGTACATTTGTCCAATTTTCCGATTTTCGATGAGTCTATTGTGAATAAGGAGTTGGAAAGTCAAATGCAAAAGGCACAGACTATATCTTCTTTGGTACTATCAATCCGACAGAAAGAAAAGATTAAAGTTCGCCAACCTTTGCAAAGAATAATGATTCCTGTTTTGGACCCGAAGGAAAGGAAAGAAATTGAGGCCGTAGCCGATTTAATAAAATCGGAAGTCAATGTAAAGGAGATAGTATTGTTGGATGATGCTTCTGGAATTTTAGTGAAGAAGATTAAGCCCAATTTTAAAATTTTGGGACCTCGTTTTGGGAAGGATATGAGGATTATATCCCAGGCCGTTGCCTCTCTCGGACAAGAAGATATCAAAAAAATTGAACAGGAGGGAGAAATAACCCTTGCTTTAGAGAATAAAATTATTAAATTACAGTTTGAAGATGTAGAGATTTCCTCCCAGGACATCGAAGGTTGGCAAGTTGCCAGCTCTGGCTCATTAACTGTTGCGCTGGACATTTTGATTGACGACGATCTTAGAAAAGAGGGAATTGCACGTGAATTGGTAAATAGAATTCAGAACATACGGAAGGAATCTGGATTTGAAGTTACCGACAAAATAGATGTCAAATTATTAAAGGATGGTTTGGTTGAAAAAGCTGTAGAGAGTAATATGAGCTACATAAAGACTGAAACTTTAACAGCTGAACTTGATTTCGAGGAAAAATTAGAAAAAGGTGTTGAGATTGCCTTTGATGAAGTAAATACCAAATTGTTTATCCAAAAACATTAAAACTATGGCAGAAGATTTAAAAATAAGATACTCAGACAAAGATTTAGAGGAATTTAAGGTTCTTATAGGGGCAAAAATTGATAAGGCAAAAAGTTACTTGGATTTGCTTAGAAGTTCTTATATGAACGATGGCAATAATGGGACCGATGATACTTCGCCTACCTTTAAGGCTTTTGAGGAAGGTTCTGAGACTATGAGTAAAGAAGCTAATACACAGTTGGCTATTCGACAGGAAAAATTTATAAGGGATTTAAATAATGCCTTGTTAAGAATAGAAAATAAAACCTACGGTGTTTGTAGGGTTACAGGAAAACTCATTAATAAGGAACGATTAAAGTTGGTGCCGCATGCCACGCTGAGCATAGAGGCCAAGAATATGCAGAAATAGAAACTAAACGCCTTTAGGGGCGTTTTTTTATGCTAAATATGAAGGAAGGTTTTTTTGTCATATTTCTTTTATCCATCAATTTTTTGAGTGCTCAAAAAATGATCAAGAAAACAATTATAAACCCAGACACTTCCTTTATCCAAATAAATGCCAACAACTGTTTTGAAGTATCACTAGAGACATATGATGCCGATAAAATCGTTGTAGAGGCCACAATCGAGGGAGAGTACAAAAACGATTTGTTATTAAATGTAACACAAGAAGGCACAACGGTTTTGGTAAGCACAGGATTTCAACCGAATTTTGTGAACCCCAATGATAAATTAAGTGCGCATAAAGTCATATCAATTGCATTGCATATTAAAGTCCCTGCGTATAAAAAAGTGCAAGTGAATGGCACAAATAGCAATATCATTGCAGCCGGAGCATTTACTGACTTGGACATTATCTTAGAAGATGGTAGCTGTACCTTGAACGAGGTTGGTGAAACAGTAAGCGTTTACACACAAAGTGGGGATATTATTCTGAGTAGTTCCCGAGCAGAAATTAGGGCAAAGACCAAATATGGAAAAATAAATAGAGAGGCCATACCCTTAAGTGACAACCTTATTACACTTACAAGTGTTACAGGAGATATCAATGTAATGAAAATCGAATAATATATTTACTTTTGCAAAATCCATAGTATTTAAGAATGAGTTTAAAAAAGTCCCTTCTGCTAATTACAGCGATTTTACTGGTTGATCAGCTAGTTAAAATATATATAAAAACCCACTTTACCTTAGGAGAATCCATCACCGTATTTGGCTGGTTTAAAATACTTTTTATTGAAAATGAAGGAGCTGCTTGGGGAACCAAATTGAGTGATATTTTGCCCATATCGGATAGCGCAGGTAAACTCATTTTAACTATTTTTAGATTATTTGCCATATTCGGTATTGGATATTGGCTGTTGGATACCATAAGAAAAAACACTTCCAATACATTGGTTTTGGCCGTATCATTAATATTTGCAGGTGCTTTGGGTAATATAATTGATTCTGTATTCTATGGGGCTTTATTCAATGATAGCTATGGGCAAGTGGCCACTTTATTTTCAGAGGAACACTATGGAGACTTTTTTTATGGAAAGGTAGTGGATATGTTATATTTCCCAATTATAGATAGCACATGGCCCGAATGGATACCCTTTGTTGGGGGAAATAATTTTCGTTTTTTTGAACCTGTCTTTAATGTTGCAGATACCTCAATTAGTACTGGTGTTGGAATATTGCTTGTTTTTAACAAAAAAGCCTTCGGAAATAAAGAGGATCAAAATTTATAGACCCTGCTAGGAGTAACACAATAGTCCATTGCAATATCACCTTCACGTACATCAATAATTTTATTCTCGGCTTCAAAAAGGGAAAGACCTATTTTAATGACATCAGGGTTGCACTCTTTAAGAAAACTATCATACATACCTTTTCCGTAGCCCACTCTGTGCCCAACAAGGTCAAAGGCCAATAGTGGCATAAAGATAACCTCTAATGTACTTGGGGAAACTTCAAGACCATCAATTGGTTCGGGAATGTTTAATTTGTTTTTTTTGATTGTAGTATTGTCGGTGAGCAGATAATGCATAAGGGAGTTATCCTTGCTCATTTTGGGCAACACAATATTTTTGTCCTTGCCCTGCAATATCGATAAAATAAAAGAGGTGTCAATTTCCTTTTTTTCAGAAATTGGTAAGAATATATGGTAATAGTTAAAAGACCAAATAGGAAGTTTTAGAATTTGGTTGGCGATACTTAAACTTAAATTTGATAATGACTCAAAAGAAATATTGCTCCTGCGTTCGGAATAATCTAACCGCAATTGTTCTTTTAACATTCTTGAAAATAAAACTCTGGAAATTGGGGAAACAATTCAGATAAAATTACTCTTTGACAGCTACTGCAACATAAATTTTAAAGAAAAGCATAAGTAAATAAAAAACCCATATAATATCTATAAAAAGCACTTTTAATCGATGAACTACACAAATTTATTAAAAGTTTAACGTTTAAATAATCAAACAATTACAATAACTTTATTTTGAATAAATGTAAATTAATGACAACCAGTTAGTTATGCTGTAATATTTTTAAATCAATGTTTTTTCGAATTTCGACTACAAAGTGAAAGTTTTTTGTTAAAAAATTACAAAAAATGTATTTCGTACGGTTATATCAATAAATTTTATGTTAAAATATCATGATTTAGGGATGCGGAACGTCAAAATGAAGATATAAACTTCCCATATTATGATCATTAATTTGTTCAATGAACATATTTATAAGTCCTGGAATAAACGACATATATTTTCTAAACAGGTCCAATCCATAACAGATCTCGTTAAAAACTGGAAATTGCTGTGTGCTTTGGTAAAAACATAGTAATTTAACTTTGTTAACCTATAGTAAACCTACGATTGTAATAATGCCTGATATACCCATTGAAGTGCAACTGAAAACTTTGCCAAAAGGCCCCGGAGTATATCAATTTTATGATTCGGAGGATAAAATACTCTATGTTGGCAAAGCAAAGAATTTAAAAAAAAGAGTTACTTCCTATTTTACCAAAAAGCACGAGTATGGTAAAACTCGGGTAATGGTAAAAAAAATAAGGAGTTTGAGACACATTGTTGTCCCTACGGAATCGGATGCGCTATTATTGGAAAATAATCTGATAAAGAAGTACCAACCTCGATACAATGTATTGCTAAAGGACGATAAATCCTATCCTTGGATCTGTATTAAGAATGAACGTTTTCCCAGAATATTTCCTACACGAAGGTTAATAAAAGATGGCTCAGAATATTACGGCCCTTATACAAGTATGAAAACTGTAAAAATCTTGTTGGAGCTTATAAAAAGCGTATACCCTTTAAGGACATGTACATACGACTTGTCCAAGGACAAAATAGCGATGGGTAAATATAAGACTTGCTTGGAGTATCATTTGGGGAACTGTATGGGACCTTGTGAAGGCCTTCAGAATGTTGGGGAATACGATAAACAAATAGATGATATTCGTGAATTGGTAAAAGGAAATTTCAAGTCCTCGCTCCAATATTTCAGAAAGGAAATGAAATCCTTGGCCTCTGACATGAAATTTGAAGAAGCACAGCGCATTAAAGATAAAATTGAGGTGCTCGAAAACTATCAGGCAAAATCCACAATAGTAAATCCCAAAATCAACAATGTAGATGTTTTCTCCATTATATCGGATGAGGCCTTTGCCTATGTCAATTTTTTACAGCTTTCCCTAGGATCTATTACTAGATCACATACTATGGAAATTAAAAAGAAGTTAAACGAGACCGATAAAGAACTACTGCAACTTGCCATTATAGAAATTCGGCAACGTTTCAATTCCCAGTCCAAAGAACTATATATTCCGTTTGAGGTAGTTACAGAACAGTATCTGAAGCTGACAATTCCCAAGTTGGGTGATAAAAAAAAGATATTGGAGCTCTCAGAACGCAATGCCAAGTTTTTTAGGCAAGAACGATTTAAGCAGATACAAATTACCGATCCGGATAGGCATACCAATAGGATAATGGTACAAATGAAAATTGATGTAAGGCTTTCTGAAGAACCTAGGCATATAGAGTGCTTTGACAACTCCAACATTCAAGGCAATAATCCTGTTGCAGCTTGCGTGGTCTTTAAGGATGGGAGGCCCTCTAAAAAAGACTACAGACATTATAATATTAAGACAGTGGAGGGGCCCGATGATTTTGCCTCTATGCAAGAGGTTGTCTTTCGGCGGTACAAACGATTGTTAAATGATAAAGAGCCTTTACCACAACTTGTGGTCATAGACGGCGGAAAAGGGCAATTATCATCGGCCTTAAAAAGTCTTGATGTTTTGGGATTAAGAGGAAAAATTGCGATTATTGGTATTGCAAAACGATTGGAGGAAATTTATTTTCCCGATGATCCCATTCCGCTTTATTTGGACAAAAAATCGGAAAGTCTAAAAGTTATCCAACAATTGCGGAATGAAGCACATAGATTTGGAATAACCTTCCATAGAAATAAGAGAAGTAAGGCGGCTATTAATTCTGAGTTGGAGCGTATAGAGGGGGTCGGCAAAAAAACAGCACAGATATTGTTGAAAAAATTTAAGTCCGTTAAACGAATCAAGGAAGCACCCTTAGAAAATCTGACTGAGGCAGTAGGGTTGGCTAGAGCAAAGAAAATTCATGAAACATTCCATAAGAGACCTACATAATATTATGCGAAAATTCTTTTTTATCATAGTTGTCGTTCTTATGCCCGGATGCTTAATTGCGCAAAAATCCGTCGATGGAAAGGAATTAAAAGTTGGCCTAGTGTTGAGTGGTGGAGGTGCCAAAGGGATGGCACACATAGGCGCTCTTAAGGTTTTAGAAGAAAGGGGGATAAAGATCGATTACATTGGAGGCACAAGTATGGGAGCCATCATTGGGGCTTTGTACGCCTCTGGATATACCGCAAAGGAATTAGATTCTATTTTTCGCAATACCGACTTTACCAATTTAATTCAAGATAATTTACCTAGGGGCGCCAAAACATTTTATGAAAAAGAAGATTCTGAAAGGTATGCGTTAACACTTCCTTTCAATAATTTAAAAATTAGCATTCCATCAGCAATTTCAAGCGGACAGAATATTTATAACGAATTGGTAAAGTTGTTGTATCATGTTAAGGATATAAACGATTTTAGCGAATTGCCCATTCCTTTTTTTTGTATTGCGACAAATATAGAAACCGGGAAAGAAGTAATGCTCGACCAAGGATATTTACCGGAAGCAATATTGGCAAGTGGAACCTTGCCGTCGCTTTTCGAACCAGCAGAAATAGATGGTCAGATTTTGATAGATGGTGGTGTTGTTAATAATTATCCCATAGACGAACTAAAGAATTTAGGAGCTAATTTTGTTATTGGCGTGGATGTACAACATGGCCTTTCAAAAAGAGAAGCCCTGCTCTCTGCTACGGAAATATTGTTACAGATAAATAATTACAGGACTGTTCGTGATATGGAAGAAAAATCCAAGCAAACAGATATTTATATCAAACCAGATATGGAAAACTATTCTGTAATCGATTTTAATTTGGGGGATAGTATCATTGCGGCCGGGGAAGTTGCAGCACGTAAAAAACTAAAAGAGTTAACCGATCTTTCTGTGTTACAAGGTAAACCAAAAAGAGAGATACCCCACATTAATGTAAAGGATACGATTATGGTGAACCAACTTACCATAACTGGGAACAAAAATTATTCTAGGGGATATATCAAAGGTAAACTTAGGTTTAATCTGGACGAAAAAATAACATTTAAAAAACTACAGCAGGGGATAAGCAACTTATCTGCAACAGGAAATTTCCAAACTATAAGGTATGATTTGGTTTCCGAGGATTCAGGAGTAAACCTTATTTTAAAATTAAAAGAAACGCCAATTAAAACGTTCATACGAATGGGCGTACATTATGATGAACTGTACAAGAGTGCGGCAATTGTTAATTTAACACAAAAAAACTTCTTATTGGAAGATGATGTGGCATCATTGGATTTTATCTTGGGTGACAATGTTAGATATAATTTACAGTATTATATTGATAAAGGCTCTTATTGGAGTTTTGGGTTGAATTCCTATTTTACAGAATTTGATCAAGAAATTAATTTGGATTTGATTGCATCCAATTTTAATGTGACGAACGCGGATAATATTAACAATATCAACTTGGATGTAACGGATTTCACCAATCAATTATATTTACAAACGGTATTGCAGGAGGAGTTTTCGTTTATCTTGGGTTTAGAACAGAAACTACTAAAGTATAGCACAACAACCTTCAGTGAGTCTACCACTGATGCTGGAATTATAATATCGCCCCCAACGGATGAACGGACTATTTTTGAAAAAAGCAATTATTATAGTGCTTATGGACAATTGACCTTGGACACTTATGATGATAAATATTTTCCCAAAAGAGGGTTATATTTTGATGGAGATTTTCATTTCTATATTTTTTCTTCTGACTTTAACGAAAATTTCAAGGAGTTCTCAATTGCAAAGGCGAGGATGGGGGCTGCCTTTCCCCTTGCGAAAAATTTGTCGATAAATATTGAAACAGAGGGGGGGTTTAAATTGGGAACTTCCGGGGTTACTTCTTTCGATTTTGTATTAGGGGGATTTGGAAATAATTTGGCTAATAATTTTGAGCCCTTTTTTGGGTATGATTTTCTGAGCTTACCAGGGAACAGTTACGTAAAAGCTTATAGTAGATTGGACTTTGAATTTGTACCAAGGAGCCATATTTTATTTGCTATGAATTTTGCAAATGTTGAGGATGATCTTTTTAGAACAGGGGAATGGTTCACGGAACCCGATTTTTCGGGATTTGGTTTAGGGTATGGATGGGAATCTTTTATTGGCCCCATACAATTATTGTACTCATGGTCTCCGGAACGAGAAGACAGTAATATCTTTATTAGTGTCGGATATTGGTTTTAAAACAGATGGCTTCAAAAATCGGTTGTTTTTTCCGATATTTGCATACTGGATTCTAGTATTATGTTGAAATTAAGAATTGATATAACCGCCCATCTTAGGGCTATGTGGTAAATCCTTTTTGGATTTTTGGATCATTTTCATTGATCATATATTACTTTTTTTATTAATCAATTTATAAAAATATCATGGCAATATTGGATAAAACTTCGTTACAATTAACAAAAGAAAACTTGGAAGCGGAGGATTTTTTGCCCTTATTGGGTACGGATTATGTTGAACTTTATGTAGGCAATGCAAAACAGGCTGCTCACTATTATATGGCAGCATGGGGTTTTCAACCTTTGGCTTATGCAGGTCTGGAAACGGGTTTGAACGATAAAGTGTCCTATGTAATACAACAAGGTAAAATTAATCTGGTTCTTACTTCTCCCCTAAAATCGGGTGGAGAAATCAACAAGCATATCGATGCACACGGAGATGGCGTAAAGGTGGCTGCCTTATGGGTAGACGATGCTACCAAAAGTTACGAAGAGACCACAAAAAGGGGTGCGGAGAGTTACTTGGCTCCCGTAACTTTAAAGGATTCGGACGGAGAGGTTGTCTTATCAGGGATACACACTTATGGGGAGACAGTTCATGTGTTTGTGGAAAGAAGAAACTATAAGGGGGTATTTATGCCCGGGTATACAGCTTGGGATCCATTTTATAAACCATCGGACGTAGGCTTACGATATATTGATCATATGGTGGGTAATGTAGGTTGGAACGAAATGGACAAATGGTGTAAATTCTATGCTAATGTTATGGGCTTTGCACAACTAATCTCCTTTGATGATAAAGATATCTCTACCGATTATACAGCCCTTATGAGCAAGGTAATGAGCAATGGTAACGGAAGGATTAAATTTCCGATTAATGAACCTGCTGAAGGAAAGAAAAAATCACAGATCGAGGAATACATAGAATTTTACAATGGTGCAGGGGTACAACATATGGCGATGGCTACGGACAATATTATTGAAACGGTAACTAAGTTGCGGAACCGAGGGATCGAATTCTTGACGGTGCCTTCTTCGTACTACGAAGATGTGTTGGATAGGGTTGGAGAAATTGATGAAGATCTTGCTCCTTTAAAAGAGTTGGGAATCTTGATTGACAGGGACGATGAAGGATATTTGTTACAAATATTTACCAAACCAATATTGGACAGACCCACCATGTTCATAGAGATCATTCAGCGAAAAGGTGCAAAATCTTTCGGAAAAGGAAACTTTAAAGCACTATTCGAAGCCATTGAACGGGAACAGGAATCTAGGGGAACGCTTTAAAATTCTTCCTTCATTCTTAAGAAATTGCCAATTTTTTAAACAAGAACTTT
Source organism: uncultured Flavobacteriaceae bacterium (assembly GCA_964194835.1). Lineage (GTDB taxonomy): Bacteria > Bacteroidota > Bacteroidia > Flavobacteriales > Flavobacteriaceae > CAXMOE01. The sequence goes on from CAXMOE010000005.1 coordinate 31,389, forward strand.
AAAATACTGTTAAGAGGATAGTTAAAGTACGTTAAAACGAGTTTAGAAATGCAAATGATACATTAAATTTGTAAGACATAAGGGGTGGTTCCCTTATTACTTTAAGTATTGGTTTTTCATAATTTAAAGTTTGGTTGGTTATTTAGGAAAGCCCAGTTTTAAAACTGGGCTTTTTTTTGTGCAATACTTTGGAATAAATATTGTTTAAGTAACATCAAACATAATAAGGTTTAATACTCTTTTAGTATTTTCGCCGTAATATTTAAGCATGAAAAATTTTTACATCATATTTTTTGCGCTAATTGGCTTTTCTTTGGGTGCCCAAGAAGATAGTTCCGCATTCAAACCAGGGGAATGGTTAAAGTTCCGAATACATTATGGTTTTTTGAATGCCAGTTATGCCACCCTACATGTTAAATCAGATCAAATAAAGGATGTTCCCGTCTATCATGTAGTAGGAAGGGGTAAAACCACTGGATTTGCAAGTATTTTTTTTAAAGTCGACGATACTTACGAAAGCTATTTTGGAAAGGAGAATGGCAAGCCCTATAAGTTTGTCCGGAAAATTAATGAGGGAGGGTACACAAAGGATCTGGATATTGAGTTTGACCATAATAGTAAGGAAGCAGTCCTGAACGACAATAAGAGCAAGAAAAAGTATATTTTTGCAATTCAGGACAGTATACAAGATTTAATCTCTGCTTTTTATTATCTGAGAAACAATTACAAAGTAGAGGATTTGGTCAAAGGTGAGTCCATTGAACTTAAATTGCTTTATGATGATGATGGGATATTTAAGTTTAAGCTGAAATATTTGGGGAACGAAGTGCTTAAAACAAAGTTTGGAAAGGTAGAATGTTTAAAGTTTAGGCCCTATGTGCAGTCCGGAAGGGTATTTAAAGAGCAGGAAAGTCTTTCTCTTTGGGTTTCCAATGACCGGAATAAAATTCCGATCCGAATTAGGGCAGATTTGACCGTAGGGTCTTTAAAGGCAGATTTGGACGGGTATAACGGACTTAAGAACCAATTTAAAATAATAATGGATTAGGGGCGCCATGAAGGATAAACAGCATATTGATTCCCAAATTTTAAAACTAGAGGAAAAATATAAAAATTCAGGACAGGATTTGAGTGCCTATCTGGATGGACTACTTTACCAACGTTACCTTACCTATTGGGATTACATACACTTGGACACGCTATTAAGTTTACAGGTTCCCAAGACCCATTTTCCGGATGAAGAGATCTTCATCATGTATCACCAGATTACGGAACTTTATTTTAAGCTAATCCTTCACGAACAAAAGCAAATTGTAGATGACAAGTCCCAAAATGTGGAATTTTTCACAGAAAAGGTAAATCGTATAAACAGTTATTACAAAGTTCTGAATTCCTCTTTCAGCATAATGATTAAGGGCATGGAGCGAAAACAGTTCTTACAGTATAGAATGGCACTTTTACCTTCGAGCGGATTTCAATCTGCACAATTCCGAATGATTGAAATATATGCCAGTCCCTTGGAAAACTTAGTACACCACAGCGAAAGAGAGCTGTTTTCTTCAAAAAATACTATAGAAGAACTGTATGAGCATATCTATTGGAAAAAGGGTGCCACAGATATGGCAACGGGAGAGAAAACCCTTACCCTAAAACAGTTCGAATATCGGTACACTCCTAGGTTAATACGAATAGCCAAACAGGTTAAGGATAACACCATTTATCATAAATATCAGCAATTATCAGAAAAAAATAAGCAAAACAAAGTATTGGTCAAGGCGCTAAAGATGTTGGATATAAACGCCAACGTAAATTGGCCATTGATGCATATGGGCTCCGCTTATAGATATCTAAGTAAAGACAAGGAATCATTGGATTCAACTGGTGGAACTAACTGGAAAGAATTTTTACCTCCAAGTTTTCAAAAAGTAATATTTTTTCCGTCTTTGTATTCAAAACAAGAGTTAAATAATTGGGGAAAACAATGGGTAGAACATATCTTTAACCCTGAAAAAAACAAGGAACAGTAATGCATAAAAATTGGGGCGCAATTTTAGTGTTGATTTTATTGACATCATGTAAGGAGGAAATATCCAAAAAAAATGATGTTGCGGAATTAAAAACAATTGAACAGCAAGTTTCGGTACCACAATTCGGGTTTAATCTGGACAATTTCAAAGTGTTGAAGGATACCGTTAGACGCGGGGACAGTTTTGGGGAATTAATGCTCCAGCACAAAGTAGATTACCCCAAGATTTACAAAGTGTCCGAAGAATTTCGGGATACTTTTGATGTACGTAAAATTATTGTGGGCAAACCTTACTTAATTTTAAAATCTAAAGACACTTCGGAGACTGCACAGGTGTTTATTTACCAAAACGATCGCATTAACTATAGTGTTGTGGATTTTAGGGATACCGTTCTTGTATATAAGAAGAGCAGAAAGGTGAAATATGTGGAAAAAGAGGCATCAGGAGTCATTACCACCTCCCTGTCGGAGGCTATTCTAGATCAGGGAATAGACTATAATATTACCAATGATTTATCGGAGATTTATGCATGGACCATAGATTTTTTTCGGCTTCAAAAAGGAGACAAATTTAAGGTTATCTATAAGGAAAGATATATTAATGATACCATTTATGCCGGAGCAGAACCTATAGAAGCAGCTTATTTTGAGCACAATGGAAATCCACTTTATGCCTTTGCCTATGAAGCAGATACCACTAAAAATATTATAGATTATTTTGATCATGAGGCCAATAACTTGAGAAGAACGTTTTTGAGGGCTCCGGTGAAATTCAGTAGAATATCATCCAGATATAATTTAAAAAGAAGAATTAGGTATTATGGAAATAGGGTAAGGGCACATAGAGGAACGGATTATGCTGCTCCGGTTGGAACTCCTATTATGGCAACAGCGAATGGTACAGTTGTTGAATCCACTAGGAAGGGGGGTAACGGTAAGTATGTAAAAATTCGTCACAACGGAACCTATAGCACCCAATATCTTCACATGAAAAAGCAAAAGGTAAAGAGAGGAGAATTTGTTAAACAAGGCGACATCATTGGATGGGTCGGTATGACAGGAAATACTGGAGGCCCTCATGTGTGCTATCGATTTTGGAAAAATGGGAAACAGGTAGATCCTTTCCGTCAAAAGCTTCCTGCTGCTGAGCCCATGGCCGATTCTATTATTCCACATTATGTTGAATTTGTATCCCCTTTAAAAGCACAATTAGATTGTATTGAATTCTATGAAGCACCAAAAGAAGATTTACTAACCTTCAACCAATAAAATGCCATTACAGAACGTTGATCCGACCACTACGCAAGCTTGGGAAAAACTCGCCCAACATTTAAACAGTCTAAGAAATACACCTATAAAAGACCTTTTTGTTTCCGATAAGGAGAGGGCCAATAAATTCAGTTTGGAATGGAATGATTTTTTGGTGGATTATTCCAAAAATAGAATTAACGAGGAAACTTTTTCCCTGTTAACAGAACTTGCAGATGAGGTTAAATTAAAGAGCGCTATCCAAAAGTATTTTGAAGGTGATATTATAAACCAGACAGAAGGCAGGGCAGTATTACATACTGCACTTCGATCAAAAAAGACCGATACTGTTCTTGTAGATGGTGAAAATGTAATTCCGGAAGTATATAAGGTAAAAGAACAGATTAAAGTATTTACCGAAGCTATTATTTCTGGCAAGAAGAAAGGATATACTGGAAAGGCTTTTACAGATGTGGTGAATATAGGAATTGGAGGCTCCGATTTAGGCCCCGCAATGGTGGTTGAAGCCTTAAAATTCTACAAAAATCATCTAAAAACCCATTTCGTAAGTAATGTTGACGGGGATCATGTATATGAGATATTAAAGGAATTAAATCCGGAAACCACCCTTTTTGTGGTTGTATCAAAAACATTTACAACCCAGGAAACCTTGAGCAATGCCACCACTATTAGAAAGTGGTTTTTAAATCATGGCAGCCAAAAAGATGTTGCCCTGCATTTTGCTGCGGTATCTACCAATGCATCAAAAATAGCCGAATTTGGTATTGCAGATGAAAATGTGTTCCCTATGTGGGATTGGGTCGGGGGAAGATTTTCTTTATGGAGTGCAGTTGGGCTCTCTATTGCATTAGCAGTGGGGTTTGAACATTTTGACGATCTTTTAGTGGGCGCCAATGAGATGGACGAACATTTTAGAACAGCTGATTTTGATAAAAACATCCCTGTTATTTTGGCATTAATAAGTGTCTGGTACAATAACTTTTATGGGGCTGAGACTGAAGCCATAATACCTTACTCTCAATATTTAAGTAGATTTTCTGCTTATTTGCAACAAGGCATCATGGAAAGTAATGGTAAAAGTATAGACAGGGAAGGCAATAGGGTAAACTACCAAACAGGGACCATTATTTGGGGTGAGCCCGGAACCAACTCACAACACGCTTTCTTTCAATTGATTCATCAGGGCACAAAACTGATCCCTGCCGATTTTATCGGATTTAAAAAGCCCCTACATGGTGATATGGATCACCATAATAAGTTAATGGCCAATTTCTTTGCACAGACTGAAGCCCTTTTAAACGGAAAGACAGCAGAAGTGGTTCGCAAAGAATTGGAGAGCACTAATCTTTCCCAAAAGGAGATAAGTTCATTGCTTCCTTTTAAGGCTTTTGAGGGCAATAAACCCACGAATACCATCTTGATCAATAAATTGACCCCAACTAGTTTAGGGGCCCTTATTGCCATGTACGAACATAAGATATTTGTACAGGGAGTTATTTGGAATATCTATAGTTATGATCAGTGGGGTGTGGAACTCGGAAAACAACTTGCCACTGCGATATTAAATGATATCCAAAATTCCGAAATTGCTGATCACGATGCTTCTACTTCGAATCTTTTACAGTTTTTTAAGAATTGATTTAGCAACCTCTAAATTCTTAATAAATCGTGGTAATTAATTGGTCATCAGCGGTTTGTTCTAGGGTTTTTACTTTAAGATGCTCATTACGTGCGCAGCTATAAATGGGTAGATGTGGGTACTTACTACACCTTTAAGCTTGGAAGTGAGAATGCCATAAGTCTGGCGGTCAATGTAAATAATCTGTTCGATACCGAATATATTGCGGAGTCATTAACCAATACATTTGCAGATCCTGGTGATACTACCTACAATGGAATAAATACAAGCAATAAGGTATTTTTTGGTTTTGGAAGAACGTTTAACGTGAGTGCACGTTACGCATTCTAATACAAAAAGATCAATTGTTGATACCCGCCTTTCAAGGCGGGTTTTTTTATTCCCAAAATTCATTACTTTTAGGGCACTAAAACCAAAAAACTATGTACGAATCCATTCAAGTTTTACATTCCTATTTGGCCTATGTTGTTTTGGCCGTACTTTTTATTGCTGTAGCCAATGCCATAATGGGGCTCGTGGGCAATAAAATGTTTACCCTTGAGAAAGATCTACGGATCAGCCTTTTTGCACTTATATTGTCGCATATCCAATTGCTGGTGGGGCTTATCTTGTATTTCGTGTCCGCTAGCGGCTTAAACGCGATACAGGAATTTGGAATGGGGGGTCTAACCTCTGCTGCCCGGCTATTGGCCGTTGAGCACCCTTTTGTGAACATTGTGGCCTTGGTGTTGATCACCATTGGTTGGTCCAAGCACAAAAAAGTAATGGAGGCCAAGAAGAAGTTTAAACTGATTACCATCTTTTATGGCTTGGGGCTGTTCCTTATATTAAGTCGTATCCCATGGGGTCAATGGTTTAATTAAACCAATTTGGCAATATCCTAATAGTAAAATTCAATGTATCAATTAACCCTTAGTTTTTATAAAATGAAAAAAAGCACCCTTATTACCCTGTTTCTTTTATTAGTTGTAAGTACTGTAGGCCTCGCCCAGGAAAAAGCATTATTTAATGGTGAGGACCTCACAGGTTGGACGGTTTATGGCACCGAAAA
>CAXMOE010000005.1:37383-37633 GCA_964194835.1 uncultured Flavobacteriaceae bacterium
GTACCTGGCCACCAATGAACATTATAAAGATTTTGTGCTTACACTTGAATTCAAGCAAGAAGCAAATGGCAATAGCGGGGTTTTTATCCGTTCTACGATAGATGGCACAAAAGTAAGTGGATGGCAAGTAGAGGTTGCACCTCCCGGGCACAGCACTGGAGGCGTTTATGAATCGTATGGTCGTGAATGGTTAATTAAACCAGCCCCTGAAAAAGATAGTGCCTTAAAAATGGGAGAATGGAACCAGATG
>CAXMOE010000006.1:0-4669 GCA_964194835.1 uncultured Flavobacteriaceae bacterium
TGTAGTCCGTAGGGGAATCGAACCCCTGTTACCAGGATGAAAACCTGGCGTCCTAACCCCTAGACGAACGGACCATTTTTTGTTTTAAAAATTTTAGAAAGTTCTTAAACCAAAACCATCTAAATTCAGAACTTAAAATAATCTTATGTGTAGTCCGTAGGGGAATCGAACCCCTGTTACCAGGATGAAAACCTGGCGTCCTAACCCCTAGACGAACGGACCATTTTTTGTTTTAAAAATTTTAGAAAGTTCTTAAACCAAAACCATCTAAATTCAGAACTTAAAATAATCTTGTAGTCCGTAGGGGAATCGAACCCCTGTTACCAGGATGAAAACCTGGCGTCCTAACCCCTAGACGAACGGACCATTGATTTACGCAATTGCGGATGCAAAAATACAATTATTTTTTACTATCACAACACCTACTTATTTTTTTTTAGCTTCTTTTAATAAGCCTTGGCAAAAAGCACCCTCCTAAACGATGGTTTTCCAGTAATTATGCAGCTTCCTGTTTCTGCTTTTACATCTATTGGTATACATCGAATAGTAGCCTTTGTCTCTGTTTTTATCCTTTCCTCTGTTGCTGTGGTTCCATCCCAATGTGCTGATATGAAACCTCCCTTGTTTTCCAAAACTTTCTTAAATTCATCATAGGAATTCACTTCCGTAACATGATTCTCTCTATAAAGAAAGGCTTTTTGGTAAATATTTTTCTGAATGTCCTCGAGCAAAAATTCGATAAAGGACAACACATCCTCCTCTTTTACAGTTTGTTTTTCCAAGGTATCCCTACGGGCTACCTCATATGTGCCATTTTGAAGATCCCGCTGGCCAATGGCCAAACGAACCGGAACTCCTTTTAGCTCGTATTCATTAAACTTGAAACCCGGCTTGTGGGTATCCCTGTTATCGAACTTTACAGATATTCCTTTAGCACGTAACTCCTTTACCAAAGAATTTACTTTTTCCGATATAGCATCCAATTGTTCCAAGCCCTTATAAATAGGAACGATCACTACCTGAATAGGTGCCAATTTTGGGGGCAGTACCAAACCGTTATCATCACTATGGGTCATAATCAAGGCACCAATAAGTCTGGTCGATACCCCCCATGAAGTAGCCCAGACATGTTCCTGCTTTCCTTCCTTGGTGGCAAAGGTTACATCAAAAGCATGGGCAAAATTTTGACCCAAAAAATGAGATGTGCCAGCCTGAAGTGCTTTTCCGTCCTGCATTAAAGCCTCAATACAATAGGTATCCAAAGCACCTGCAAAACGTTCACTTTCCGTTTTTGTTCCTTTAATTACCGGCATTGCCATATGGTTCTCCGCAAAATCGGCATATACATTCATCATCAGCTGAGCTTCATCAATCGCCTCTTTTTCAGTTGCATGGGCAGTATGTCCTTCCTGCCACAAAAACTCAGCAGTTCGCAAAAATAAACGTGTACGCATTTCCCATCGCACCACATTAGCCCACTGATTGATCAATAAAGGAAGATCCCTATAGGATTGGATCCATTTTCTGAAAGTATCCCAAATAATTGTTTCCGAGGTAGGCCTAACGATAAGCTCTTCTTCCAATTTAGCATCGGGATCAACAATAATACCACTACCATCCTCAGCATTTTTCAATCGGTAATGGGTAACAACAGCACATTCCTTGGCAAAACCTTCTACATGGCTTGCCTCCCTACTTAAATATGATTTCGGAATAAATAAAGGGAAATATGCATTCTCATGTCCAGTTTCCTTGAACATTTTATCCAGCCCCGCCTGCATTTTTTCCCAAATGGCGTAGCCATAGGGTTTGATCACCATACATCCCCTTACTCCTGAATTTTCTGCTAAATCAGCTTTAACAACAAGTTCGTTATACCATTTGGAATAATCCTCTGCTCTTTTTGTTAAATTTTTACCCATTCTACTTAGTTTGGCACAAAACTTGTGAATTAATTGTTAAAAATAAGTTCGGTAAAACTAACTATTTTTATAATGTTCAACAATTAAATTTACAACGATGATATATAATCCCTACAACCAAAGAATTCGGAGAGCTACCATGTTTGCCTTTATAGCGATTTTGGTGGTTTCCTGTGGTTCCTATCAACCGGCATCCTATTATGACGACGATGGCATATACACGGGAGGAAGTGAAAAAGTTGCCGTAAATAGGCCAACACAAGCTCAACAACAAACAAAACAAAACGACAACAATGCCTTTGGTGATTATTTTGAGGGAAAAGCTGATGAATATGGGAATATTTTGGAAAGTGAAGTTTTTACTGATGTAGACAATTATTATGGCGGAGTAGCGAATGATAGTTTAGAAATTGCCCAAGAAACCGACTACTATAATCCTAACAATGATTACAACGGTTATGGCGGATGGGGAGATAATCCAACGAATGTTAGCATAAATGTATATGACAATGGGGGCTGGGGTGGATATGGATACGGAAACATAGGCTTTGGATTTGGATATGGCGGTTATGGATATGGTCTTGGATGGGGAAGTTATTACAACCCTTGGTATGGGTACGGATATCCAAATTATGGTTACGGATACGGTTATCCCTACTATGGTTACGGATATGGCTACGGATACGGTTACGGATATGGTTATGGCTATCCCTATAATCGATACGGATACGGACGTTATGGAAATTATTATGGTTACGGAAATTACGGCTACAACAGAAGTAGACGTGGTTATTACAACTCAAATTCAATTGCAGGTATAAATTCCAGAACTGCACTTAGGGGCCGGTCGAATTTAAATACAAGGGGAACATCTACCCGTTACAGAACAAACAGTGGTAGATCTAACCTTGGTAGAAACACCAGTACAACTAGAAGATCTAATACCAACACTACAAATAGAAGTACTGGCAACTATAGCACAAACAGAAATTCCGCTGCATATAGATCCGGATCATCTTATAGAAGAGGTGTAGGTGTGGATGCTGCTGAAAGAAACAGGTCTTATAGGACCAGTAGAAGCACAAGGGCCGTTCCTAACTACAACCGTAGCTCCAGGACGAACCAAACGTATAGGAGCAACTCTCCAAGAACGAGCAATTATAGAAGTGGTTCCACTAACGCTGTCCGTAGAAGTAGTAGCAAGGGAACCTACAGAAATAGTGCTCCCAGAAATAATGGCAATTATAGAAGCTCTGGTAAAAGCTCCAAAAGCTCTGGTCGAAGTTATCGAAGTTCCGGTAGCAGCTCGCGTAGCTCGGGAGGCAGTTACAGAAGTTCTGGTGGCAGCTCACGAAGTTCTGGTGGCAGCGTTAGAAGTTCCAGTAGGTCTTCAAGATCATCTAGCGGGAGATCTTCTGGCGGAAGAAGTAGCGGGAGAAAACAATAAATCCAAACAAACATTTTAAAATATACAAGATGAAAAGATATTTAACTTTCATAATAATATGGGTATGTGCTGTCGCGAGTGCCCAAAATATTAATGATGTACTTCGATACAGTACGGAAAATCTTCAGGGGACCGCTCGGTTTCAAGGAATGGGGGGTGCTTTTGGTGCATTAGGTGGTGATTTATCAGCACTTAATATAAATCCGGCTGGTTCCGCGGTTTTCAACCATAGTCAGTTCACCGTATCAGCCACAAACTATAACCGGGACAACGATGCCACTTATTTCAACAGAACAAACAATTCCGAACTGAATTCATTGGAAATGAACCAATTGGGAGGTGTGTTTGTTTTTAGAAGCACAAACGATAGTTCGGACTGGAAAAAAATAGCCTTGGCATTTAATTACGATATAGTGGAAAACTTTGATGATGACCTTTTTGTGTCGGGGAATAGCAACCAAGGGATAGATAATTATTTTTTAAACTTTGCGCAAGGTGTCCCATTTGGTCCTTTATTGATCCAGGACGGTGAATTCATTGAACAGGCCTATTTGGACATTGGTGCCAGTTTGGGATTTGCCGACCAACAGGCTTTTCTAGGCTATTATGGAGGTGTCATAGACCCTGTGGACGAAACTGATGCCAACAATACAGCATATGTATCCAATGCGAACTATGGTAGTGTTAGCCAAGAATATTTACAGAGCACTTCAGGATATAACAGTAAATTTACTCTGAACATTGCTTCCCAATATCAGGATAATCTATATTTAGGGGCTTCGTTGAACTTTCATAGTGTTCTCTACGACGAACTCAGTCTGTTCAGTGAGAGCGGGTACGATACAGGTTCTGCAACTCAGTTTACCACCTTTGACAATTTTTTACATACAGAAGGTACCGGATTTTCGTTCAGTCTGGGAGCAATCGCAAGGCTAAACGAAAATGTAAGGATTGGAGGCAGTTATCAGTCTCCAACCTGGTATGACCTAAGAGATGACACTTCACAACGTATCAATTCTACCTTAGCAGACGATGATATTGGTTTTATTGATTTTAGTGTGGTAAATCTTTTTCAGGATTACACTATTAAAACTCCTGGAAAACTAACTGGAAGTATGGCAGTTATCTTTGGTAAAGAAGGGCTTTTGAGTTTTGATTATGGTTATCAAGACATGTCACAAGCAGAGTTACGCCCTTTCAGCGATCCAAGTTTTGTTTCAGAAAATGCGTTCATTACAAATGAATTGGGTACGGTTTCCAGCTTTAGAGTAGGTGGAGAATACAGAATAGACCAAGTAAG
>CAXMOE010000006.1:4679-7088 GCA_964194835.1 uncultured Flavobacteriaceae bacterium
CAAACGGCTTAACGATTGGAGATTTGGATGGATATTCTGCAGGTATAGGTTATAATTTCGGAGGCAGCAGATTAGACCTTGCATATAGTAGGACTGAGCAGGACATTAATCAGCAATTGTTTGATACTGGTTTGCCTACTCCTGCTTTTATCAACAATATCAATACCAATATTACCTTGGGATATACATTTAGTTTCTAGAAGGTCAAAAAAGAATTGGGATAAAAAAAGACTGGTAATTACCGGTCTTTTTTTATTATCGTTTTAAGGAAAAATGTGTTCGTATAGTCCGCGCTACCACGACACCGGCTTCGTCCCTTGAATAGTCGAATCTAAACCAATAATCTGATGAAGGCATTGGTTTTCCATTGAATGTACCATCCCATCCAATGGTAGTTTCATCTAACTGTTTTAAAAGTTTTCCGTACCGGTCAAATATAGAGACTACAGGATCAGTGAGAGTCTCTATCCCCAAGATGTTCCATGCATCATGTATACCATCTGCATTTGGGGTGAAAAATTTAGGGTACCCTACTACCAAAAAGGGTATAGGAACAGTGGTACCACATCCGTTTGTATCATTGATTATAACCGTATTCATACCTGGCGGCACATCCCTAAAAATTGGGTTATCTTGAAATTCCCCTCCATTTATGGCATATTCATAATCACCATTACCAACTACCACTATTTCTATATTGTTACTATCTGATAAATCATCCAAGATTATTACCTCATCCAGTACCGGGATGTCATAGAAAGTTATTAAAATATCATCGCTAATATTTGGACCAATATTCGGTATTATTTCCACAAAATAACGTCCAGAATTCGGGCTTGTCACTACCAACTCTGCTCCAAAAGGACCAGTTCCGGCCAACACCTGATCAATAACGCCATCATCTTCATAATCCACAGACCAATTTACACTAGCTATATCTGGGCCCACAGGGGAACGCAAGGCACTTAAGGTTATATCTGGATCACCTACACACGCAGTGATATCCAATCCTAAAAATTCATCCCTTAACGTACAATCCAATGCGGTGTTCTGATCTGCATCTACCGAAGTACCGGTAAAGGTCAAAGAAAAAGGCTCTGGATCTCCATTAAAGTTGGTATTGAAATTATTGATTAGAATATAATAGATTTCACCCGCGGTCACATCCAACCATTCATCATAAGTGTTTTGACTCCCTGTTAAAAAAGGAGCACCAACCTGGCCGTTTTCCGGATTTACCCCTAAACCTGTAAATGAAGTAGCATTTACTTCATAATTACATCGAATGGGCTGCGCTGTACCATTACTAATATCGGCACAGTCTATATCGGGACCATAAACTGCAAAATCCCATTCTGCTGTTATGGCTCCAACTCCACCTACGGGCAAAGATTCCAAATCAAATCCAATCTGTCCATCGGTTCCTGCCCTAAAAACATACCATGAAGTATTGTTTTCAATATTGGCAGAACTAATACTTCCTTTTTCCAAGCAACCCGACTGCAAAATAACCATAGGATCAAAATCATCTATATCTCCACTGCCATCAGCTGCAGACAATGTGGGAACATCAGCACATACCGGGATGGCACTTCTACAATCAGGGGAGTTTTGAGCCTTTATTTGTAAGCAAAATAAGAATAAACAGCACATTAAACACGTGAGTGTTCGCATAGTGAATGGGGCTAACGTTATACAAATAATCTTATATATAACTCCTAGGTATTGAATTTAGTATATTTCAACAGATTTTTAAGCAGCTAATCGATAAACCGCCTTTTCAGAGGAAAATCTCCTCCTTTTTATCGCCTTAAGGTAAAATGATTATTTACGTATTTTGCGAAGATTTGTTGTCCATCCGTATCCTCATATTGTAGTTTAAACCAATAGTCGGCCGAAGGCAAATCCCTCCCGTTAAATGTACCGTTCCAGCCAATATTATTTTGAGTCATCTCTTTTAAGAATTTTCCATACCGATCAAAGATAAAAACAACGGGCCTATCCAAATTTGATATTCCCTCAATATGCCATACGTCATTGATCCCATCCCCGTTTGGTGTGAAAAACTTAGGAAATCCTACCACTATTATTGGCTCTGTTACTTCACCACATCCATTTAAATCATTTATCGTTACGTTATGCATACCAGGGGTCACATTGGTGAAAACATTTCCAACCTGATAACTCCCATCATCCAATTGATATTCAAAATTCCCATCGATGTCTGTTAGCACCGTGACTGTATTGTTTGCCTTTAAATCGTCAATTATAATCTCTGTAATTTGTGGTGTTTGTGAGGACAATACTATGATATCCTGAGTGTTCGCACAACTTAGGCCGGCTTGATCATTTACCATGGTCAGGGTATAGGTCCCGGCTTGTGAAACGGTAAGACTCGAAGTGGTTTCC
>CAXMOE010000006.1:7155-20457 GCA_964194835.1 uncultured Flavobacteriaceae bacterium
ATAACTTGGGTTCGGGCTAAGGTCTCCAACAGTGATATTCGTGTTGTCTTCACATAAGTATAGTTCCAATGAAAAATCAACCACCGGAGTCTGTAAAGCAATCAATTGAAATTGCTGCGAGCTATCAAAACACCTTGGATTTGCTACTGAAGTGGTCCTTACATAAATCGTTTCGGAACCAAAACTTGTAGGATGTTGCTTTGGCAAATTATTAACCCCATTTACGGCATCCGCAAGAGAATTGTGATAACTAACCAAATATTCGTTCGGGTTTTGGGCACCCAAGGCTTCAATATCTTTAATGGATAAATCGTAAAAAGCCGAATCGGAGCATGATGCATCATCCACTATTGCAAAGGTGGTAGGCGATGGTGAAAAAGCCACCTGGACATCACTGATTATTGTAGCCGTAGGAGTTACTACTTGAGTTCGGTACAAAGCAGATACCGTCACAGCCAAAGTAGGATTTACTTCCCCAACAATATTTTGGAAACCACTTCCTGTATCCATGAACCACGAATATGACAAGGCATTTATAGTTGTTGCATCCAAAACAATATTTTCGTTATCGCATGCTGCCATAGGCGGACCCAAAAGATTACTGATAATAGAACAGTCCAGTGCATCAAAGGGATTGGTCACAAAAATTTGCCCGGAAAACTGTATTGAAAATCCGGAATTGTTATTGCTAAAATTATTGATCAGCAAGTAATAATCTTCCCCAGGAGTAACTTGCAGCCAATCTTCATATAAGACAGAATCTGGATTTCCGGTAGGATCTTCCCCTACACCAATGAATGATTCGCTGTCCATATTATCAAAAAAATTACACCGTACCGGATCCCCCAAATTATTGCAATCACTGGTTTTATACAAAGCAAAATCCCAATCCTCCGAAGGATCAAAACCAATATTGAAACCTAATTGCCCAGATGCCCCGGTTCTAAAACGATACCATGCAGAATTAGATTCAATAGCTCCTGTGATGGTCTGTTCCAAACATCCAGTAATACTTGATCCGTTAAAATCATCAATACCAAAACCGATGGTTCCCCCATTTACAGGAGTATTGCTACAAATAGGTATGGCTCCAACACAATCCGTTGAAATCTGCGCCGTTACCGAATATAACCCGGTAAATAGGACTAGCAATATAGCAATGCCATAACTCTTCATAAATGGACATAAGTTTGGAGGATATAAATTTAATTAGTGCTTTACCTTAACACTAATTTATGTTGTCAAACACAGTAAACATGGTATAAAGTGCCATATAATGTATATCTTTGCCCTTCCTAAAAGTCATATTTTAGGTGAAACGTACATAGGAATTACAAGTGATTGATTTACCGGCGGAAATGATTAATATTTTTTCGGTATTACTGAGCTGAACGTAGTTTTTAGCTGCGTTCTTTATTTTTCAATCATTTGATAATTAAAAATTGTCATTATATGAAAATGGACAGCACATTGGAAGAGCGATTTGAAGAGTTGGGTAATAGTCATGTTTCTACTTCAGAAAATACGCCATTACGGGAAGATGCTTTTGAATTGGACGATGCAGAAAAAATTGAGAAAATACAGGATAGCGTAAGGGACATTATGGTGACCTTGGGTCTTGACCTTGAAGACGATAGCTTAAACGGCACTCCAAATAGAGTGGCCAAAATGTTCGTAAAAGAAATTTTTGGAGGTTTACATCCAAAACGAAAGCCCAAAGCCTCAACCTTTGAAAATAAATATAAGTATGGGGAAATGTTGGTCGAGAAAAATATTACTCTGTATTCTACATGTGAACACCATTTATTACCTATAGTGGGGAAAGCGCATGTAGCTTATATCTCAAACGGAACAGTTGTGGGCCTATCCAAAATGAACCGCATAGTGGATTATTTCGCCAAACGGCCACAAGTTCAAGAACGTTTGAACATTCAAATCGTAAGAGAACTTCAAAAAGTATTGAATACCGAGGATGTTGCCTGTGTTATTGATGCAAAACATTTATGTGTGAATTCCAGAGGTATACGAGATATAGAAAGTAGTACGGTTACAGCGGAATATGGCGGAAAATTCAAAGACGAAGCGGTACGTCGTGAATTTTTAGACTATATAAATCTTGATACCAATTTTTAATTGTTTTAGCTACAATGCAATTATATAAAAGTCAGACTTTAAAAGTTTACAATTCCCTTTCCGGTAAAAAAGAACTTTTTCAACCTATCAACGAAGATCATATTGGGATGTATGTATGCGGGCCTACGGTATACAGTAATGTTCATTTAGGGAACTGTCGCACCTTTATGTCGTTCGACATGATTTTTAGGTATCTAAAACATTTGGGATACAAAGTGCGGTATGTGAGAAACATTACCGATGCCGGACATTTGGAAAACGATGCTGACGATGGAGAGGATAAAATTGCCAAAAAAGCTAGATTGGAACAATTGGAACCCATGGAAGTGGTACACCGATATACGGTAGATTTTCATAATATCCTTCAAAAATTCAACTTTTTGCCTCCAAGTATAGAACCTACTGCAACAGGACACATTATAGAGCAAATAGAAATTATAAAGGATATCCTTAAAAAGGGATATGCCTACGAAATTAATGGTTCGGTTTATTTTGACGTTAAAAAATTCAATGAAACCAATGATTACGGGAAGCTAAGTGGACGAAAATTGGAGGATATGATTACCAATACACGTGAGCTTGCCGCCCAAGATGAAAAAAAGAGCCCACAGGATTTTGCCTTGTGGAAAAAAGCGGAACCTCAACATATTATGCGCTGGCCCTCCCCATGGGCTGATGGCTTTCCAGGATGGCACTTGGAGTGTACCGCTATGAGTACAAAATATCTGGGTGAAACCTTTGATATTCATGGTGGTGGAATGGATTTAAAATTTCCACATCACGAATGTGAAATCGCGCAAGCCGAGGCTAGTTATGGCCATTCCCCTGTAAAATATTGGCTACATGCCAATATGCTTACAATGAATGGCAAAAAAATGGCTAAATCTACAGGAAACAATATCTTACCACTAGAAATATTCTCCGGTGAAAACGATATCCTAAGTAAGCCTTTTTCTCCCTCAACCGTACGGTTTTTTATGATGCAGGCGCATTATACCAGCATATTGGATCTTAGTAATGATGCTCTTCTGGCATCCGAAAAAGGATTCCAAAGGCTGTTCGACGCTGTAGATGCCTTGCAAGACTTGGAAACAGGGGCAACAACAAGTTTTGATGTATTGGCGTGGAAACAGAAATGCTATGACGCCATGAACGATGATTTTAATACCCCTACCCTTATTTCCCATTTGTTTGATGCGGTAAAACATATTAATCTCATTAAGGAAGGAAAAGAAATCATTACACAAGAGGATCATATTCTCTTGAAACAGACCATGAATGATTTTGTTTTTGATGTTTTAGGCTTGGAACATAAAAACGGTTCGGATACAGATTCAGATAAATTATCGGACGTAGTTAATTTATTGATACAGTTGCGTAATGAAGCTCGAAGCAATAAGGATTTTGCCACCTCCGACAAAATACGGGATCAATTGGCCGGAATGGGTATTTTATTAAAGGACGGTAAGGAGGGTACAACGTTTAGCCTATCCTAGATTTTTCCTTATATCCAAATCATTGGGCTAGAGAAATCCTTAAAAACAATCGGGATATGAAAAAACTTTTGATCGCTCCTTTCATACTTTTGGTTAAACTGTACCAGCACCTTATTTCCCCCCTGACTCCAGCTTCGTGCAGATATTCTCCCACTTGTTCACATTACACTTTGGAGGCTTTAAAAAAGCATGGACTGTTTAAAGGAGGATGGCTTTCCATAAAACGTATTTTTAGTTGTCATCCTTGGGGAGGAAAAGGATACGATCCGGTGCCTTAGATTTTTTTCATAGTGATCATCATCTACCAAAACTATAAATAGATCACCCCTCTTTATCTATAACAATAATAAGGCAGGTTTAGGAAACAAAAAACAAAGGTTTCACTCATTAGCCCGCCCCAATTAATGACTCCCCTTTTATATTTAATTGATGTATAAATTTAATCTGGAACCAAATCTTCCTTTACGGCTAAAACCTTATCTTAGCCCACAAAATAATTGTTAATGCACTTTTTAGGCTTTATCTGGAATCCCAATGAAACTCTTCTAAACATTGGTCCACTTCAAATCAAATATTACAATCTTCTTTGGATAATTGCTTTTGCGATGGGATGGTTCATCATGAAAAAAATATTTCTTAAGGAAAAGAAGACCTTGGAACAACTGGATTCCATATTTATTTATACTGTTATAGCCACGATGTTAGGTGCTCGTCTAGGACATGTGTTCTTCTATGATTGGCCATATTATCAAAACCATCTGATGGAAATATTGTTGCCTATTCGAGAAAACTCAGGAGGTACACTTTTAGGTTTTATCAAGGGATATGAATTCACTGGTTTTGCTGGTTTGGCCAGTCACGGTGCTGCCATCGGAATTATTTTAAGTATGTATTTCTATACCAGAAAATACCCGGAATTCAAGATTTTATGGATATTGGACAGGGTTGTTATTCCAGTGGCAATAGGCGCGTTCTGTGTACGATTGGGAAACTTTTTTAATTCGGAAATCAATGGAAAAATAGTGGATAAATCCTTTGCTCTTGCCACCCGATTCATTCGTGATTCAGATGATATGTCGGCCTCCAAGGCCTTGGCGATTACCAAGGAAAAAACAGTGAATGCTGCCTATGATCTTATTGAGAAAGACCCTAGATTCTCAGAATATTTGGAATCCATACCTTATAGACATCCGGCTCAATTGTATGAAGGATTTTGTTATATTTTTGTTTTTATAATATTGCACTATTTATATTGGAAAACCGATAAAAAAGACAAACTTGGATATCTTTTTGGCGTGTTCTTGGTCCTCCTTTGGACCGTACGCTTTTTTGTAGAGTTCGTAAAGAAAAGTCAAGGTGGTTTCGAAGAATCGTTTGGAGAAGTTCTAACAACTGGTCAATGGTTGAGCATTCCGTTTATTTTAATTGGTTTGTATTTTATTTTTAGAGCAAAGTCTGCCGCCGCAAAGTAGTGGCCATTACACATTAAGCAATGTTGAACGAACAGTTATGAAAAATCCAAAAATTCATTTATTTTTCCTAATTGGGGTTTTCTTGTTTACGCTCTCTTGTAAGGAAGAATCCAAAAAAGTTATAAAGACAGCTCCCATCATTTTTAAAAAAGAAGGAGATCTTTCCATCTATAGAGGAAAGACAGATTCCCTTTTAATTAAAATGGATATTGAAATTGCAGACACCGATTACGAAACCCAAACCGGACTCATGTACCGCGATGCCATGGAAGAAAACCAAGGCATGCTGTTCATTTTTCCAGAGGGGAAGATCCATTCCTTCTATATGAAGAATACAGAAATACCACTGGATTTGATTTTTATTGATGATAACCTGCATATTGCAAGTTTTCAGAAAAACGCAAAACCATATGATGAAGTCGGACTGTCTTCCAAAGTCCCTGTGAAGTATGTATTGGAAATTAATGCCGGATATTCGGAAAAATGGGGGTTGGACGTTAATGATAGCATAGCATTTAAAAGAAAATAACGGAAGGCATCTTAACCATGGACCATAATAAACACTGGGCGGTTTTTATTGACAACAAATCCAATAAAGGTTATTTCATCAATCAGCTTTTAAATACAAAGGTTCCAGTTGGTTTTGAAGCACTTCAAGGATTGCATGGTGCATTATTTTCAAAATTGGCATTAGATCGGTTTATAGATGAGGAAGAACGACATGACGAGAAAATAATTACGAAAGACACGCCACAAAGTTTGAAATCCATGTCGAGTGGAGAACGAAAAAAGGCTTTGTTACAACATCTCTTAAAAGCAAATCCAGATTTCCTGATCTTGGACAATCCGTTCGATAATTTGGACACCGACTCTCAAAACAATTTAACTTCCCTTCTAAAGACGATTTCAACACATACGACCATAGTGCAGCTTATAAGCCGTAAGGACGATCTCTTGCCGTTTATAGCCAATTTTGTGACACTGGAAGGAACTACAATAACTTTACAGAACAACATAACATCTATAATCAACAGTAACCAGGGAAACGATCCTACGGCATTTAATCCTCCAATTCCATCACCTCTTGTCTCATTTGGCTATCCAGCTGATATATTGATCGTATTAAAAAATGTATCCGTAAAATATGGGGACAGACAAATTCTACACAATATCTGTTGGGAAATAAGACCCGGCGAGTTTTGGCAGCTTATCGGCAAAAACGGTAGTGGAAAATCTACCTTGCTGTCCATGATTACCGGTGAGAACAGTAAAGGCTATGGGCAAGAACTTTATATTTTTGGTCAAAAGAAAGGAAGTGGGGAAAGCATTTGGGATATAAAGGAAAAAATCGGGTATTTCACCCCAGCGATGACCGACAAATTTTCTGGACACCATACCGTTGAAAATATGATGATATCTGGCCTTAACGACTCTGTTGGCTTGTATCAAAAGCCTACAGATGTACAGTTGGCGTTGGCAAAGGAATGGTTATTGTTAATTGGGATATGGCCTTTAAAAGACATTTATTTTCATGATCTTTCCATGGGGCAACAACGTTTGGTAATGACTATAAGAGCCATGATAAAACATCCTCCATTACTTATTTTGGATGAGCCCACTGCAGGTTTGGATGACCACAGCGCTGCCATGTTCGTGACATTGATCAATAAAATTGCCAAGGAAAGTAAAACGGCCATTGTTTTTGTATCCCATAGGCCCGAACCAGGGTTAACTCCCGATTTCGTATACAAGCTCGAAATGTCTAAAACAGGTTCTATCGGAAAGCTTCTGCAATAATGATAGAATTCGTTTAAAAACTCTCCATAAAATTGCAGACACGCATTTTGCTCCAATTTAATTAAGCCTTATTTTCGCAAAAAAAAATCCAAATAAATCCCATATATGCCAATACAGCTGACTTACAAAGTGTATGAGAATTTTTTAAAAGTTGAATTCTCTGGAAAACGCACCGCTGGAAAACAAGTGGAGGAAAGTATTCGTATTTGGAAAGAAGTGGTAGACTTATGCGAAAAAGAAAAATTAAACAGCATTATGACCAGAAGGTAGGTTGCCTATAGACTCCTCATTTAAAATTACAGATTCTTTGAATTTTATAGGTTGGAAACAAAGTTATAAACTCGCGGGAGTGGCTCTGGATAAGGTATTATTCATGAACCTTCTAATGCTTGAGACCATTATGCAAAATAATGGATATGAGTGCAAAATGTTCGATTCCGAAAGAAAGGCTAAAAAATGGTTATTGGATTCTTAACTTGATTAATAAAAAAAAGGGGCCGCTATTCAAGCGGCCCCTTTTTTTTATTCTCTTGGTTTTTATTATTCTTTACCTGACTTGATTTTGTTCTTCAAGGTATCAAACATTACCGGAGTAGCGATAAACAAGGAAGAATATGTTCCTACAATAATACCTATAATCATTGCAAACATAAACCCTCTAAGAGATTCACCCCCAAAGATAAATATCGACAATAACACCACCAAAGTGGTCATGGAGGTATTTAATGTTCTACTCAAGGTGCTGTTCAAGGCGAGGTTTACATTCTCACCGGCTTTCCACCCTTTTTCACCAATTATTTCACGAATTCGGTCAAACACTACCACAGTATCGTTCAATGAATACCCAATTACCGTTAAAATGGCTGCAATAAATGCCTGATCAATTTCCATGTTAAAGGGCATCAATTTACCAGCGATAGAGAAAATTCCAAGTACAATAAGTACATCATGGAATACCGCAGCAACCGCACCCAATGAAAATTGCCATTTACGGAATCGCAATAAGATATATAAAAACACAACTGCCAACGATCCAATGATTGCCAAAAAGGCGTTTTTCTTAATATCATCAGCTATGGTTGGCCCTACTTTCACCCTTTTGACAATACCAACGTTTTGTTCCCCACTACCTACTGTAAAATCTTGGAAGGAGGTTCCGTCCGGTAAATACTTTTGAAGTGAAGTGTATAATTTGTTTTGTATTTCATTATCCACCTCAATTCCTTCAACATCTACTTTATAAGGGGTGGTAATTTTTATCTGATTGGCATCTCCATAAGTTTTAACATTGGTTCCACTACCAAAGACGGTATTGAGTTCAGAAGCTATTTCAGAAGGATTCACCACATTTTCAAATCTAACTTGATAAGAGCGTCCACCAACAAAATCAACTCCCTGTTGCAGCCCTTGAGTAAATAGGGAGAACAGACCAATAGCAACCAATACGCCAGATATTACGTAAGCAATTTTACGTTTGACCAAAAACTTCACGCTGATATTCCTGAACAGATTTTTAGTTAGGGCAGTCGAGAAATCCAAAGATCTTCCTTTACCACTGATGTACCAATCTACCAATAACCTTGTTATGAAAATCGCAGTAAAAAGAGAGGTAGCAATACCAATGAGTAAGGTGGTGGCAAATCCTTTAACTGGACCAGAACCAAACACAAACAAAATTAAGGCTGTAAGCCCCGTAGTAACGTTCGCATCCAAAATAGAGGAAAGCGCATTACTAAATCCATCGGAAATTGCTTGGGCCTTACCCTTGCCTTTAGTAAGTTCCTCCTTGATTCTCTCAAAGATAAGTACGTTGGCATCAACAGACATACCAATGGTCAATACTATACCGGCAATTCCAGGTAAGGTAAGCACCGCATTTAAGCTGACCAATACCCCAAAAATTAGCATAATGTTCAAAATAAGGGCAATATCCGCAAATATACCCGCCTTGCCATAATAGAATATCATCCAAAGCAATACAATAGCCATGGCAATCATAAATGACATAAAACCACTATCCACTGCTTCCTGCCCCAATGAAGGACCAACAACATCAGATTGTATGATCTCTGCTGAAGCAGGTAATTTACCCGCTCTTAAAACATTGGCAATATCCTTGGTTTCATTTACCGTAAACGATCCAGTAATTTCTGAACGTCCACCGGAAATAGGTCCTGTAGATACTCCAGGAGCAGTATACACTTTATTGTCAAGGACAATTGCTATCCCAGTCTGATTTGTATAGGCGTCACCTGTTAATTTTTCCCATTCCTTAGCTCCTTTGGTGTTCATGCTCATGGAAACAGCAGGTCTGCTATATTGATCAAAATCGTCCCTGGCATCACTTACCACATCACCACTAATCCTTGGAATGCCATCTCGATTGGATTTCAACATGTACAAATCCACAACCTCTGAATCTTCGGCTGGGCGTTCCCATAGGAACTTTACAAATTGCAAGTCGGCAGGTAGCAATCGTCGTACTTCTTTCATCCTCAGATACTCCCCAACTTTTGCTGTATCGGCAATAGCAAATTTGTAAATGGCGTATCCATCCCCCTGTCCCTTAATAAGGTCCAATAGCGGGTTTACTTGACTTGTTAAATCCAAGGAGTCCTGAGCCACATCGTTAAGCAAGGAATCCAATTCGGACTCAGCCTTTACAGGCTCTTCAATTTCATCTATTTTGACCAAAGATTTTAGTGTCTCATTTGCCGCCAATATAAAATTCGCTACACTTTGATCTCTTGGATTATGGGTTTCCCAAAATTCCAACTGTGCAGTACTAGATAGTAAATCCTGAGCCCGTGCAATATCCCTCGCTCCTGGTAATTCCACCAAAATACGACCAGACTTTCCTTCACGTTGTATGTTGGGCTGGGTTACTCCAAAGCCATCGATACGCTCCCGTAAAACTTCAAAAGCAGAAATAATAGATTCGTCAATTTTTGTGCGGATAATGGGTTTTACCTCATCATCGGTCATTTGAAAATTAATGACATCGCTTAATCCTTTGTTCGCGAAAATATTGGGAGAGGCCAATTTTGTATCCCCTTTTATATTATCAAAAGCCTCAAAGAACAATTCCATATAGGTATCGTCACTGTTTTTGGATGCGCTATCCGCATCTGATAAGGCCTTATTAAAAACAGGATCTTTAGTATTGTTGGCTAAGCCTTTTAAAATATCCTTTACAGATATCTGGAGGGTTACATTAATACCACCTTTAAGGTCAAGACCTTTGTTCAATTCTTTTTTCTTCGCTTCATTGTAGTTGGTATACCCAAAAATCGAGTTAGCCCCAATTGAATCCAAATAGCTGGCTTCCAGCGCTTCCCTTTTGGTCAAAACATCATCTTCCGTATCAGGGATGGCATTGATTGCAAAAACTTGCGCTTCGTTTTCAACTTTACTAGTTATAAAAGTGTAGGATAATTGATAGATACTTACTAACCCAAACAAGAAAGCAAAAAGCTTTATAAGTCCTTTATTTTGCATTGATTACATGTATTTATTTGTGGTATTCTTAACAGCGTGCAAATATATCATTTCCGATAAGAACTGACAATATATTTAGAAGATTTATAAAGCAAGGGCATCCGGTATTTTCCGGATGCCCTTTTATGTTCATATTTGTCTATAACTATAACTGTAAGAGGGCATTGGTTTTTTTAACCCCTACCGCACTTTCCTGAATTTTAGCCTTTTCGGCTTCACTCAAATCAATATCGACAATTTTTTCGATACCATTTCTACCTATTATCACCGGTACGCCAATGCATATATCGTCCAAACCATATTCACCTTCCAAAAGTGTGGAGCAAGGGAACATTTTCTTTTGATCGCATGCAATTGCCTGTACAAGTGCGGAAACAGCCGCGCCGGGTGCATACCATGCACTAGTCCCCAATAATTTGGTTAAGGTAGCCCCGCCGACTTTGGTGTCTTCGACCACTTGTGATAAACGTTCCCCTGATAAAAATTCGGAGACTTTAATGCTATTTCTTGTTGCATGTTGTGCAAGAGGAACCATCCCTGTATCGCTATGTCCGCCAATAACCATTCCGTCTACATCAGAAATGGGTGCATCCAAAGCTTCTGCCAAACGATATTTAAATCGGGCACTGTCCAGTGCACCTCCCATACCAATAATCCTATTACTAGGTATTTCTGTGGTTTTATGAACCAAATAAGTCATTGTATCCATAGGGTTACTGACCACTATGAGGGTTACGTTGGGTGAATGTTGTAGCAAATTGGAAGAAACCGTTTTTACAATTCCAGCGTTGATCCCTATTAATTCCTCTCTTGTCATCCCGGGTTTACGTGGAATACCTGAGGTAATTACAGCTATATTACTACCAGCTGTTACGGAATAGTCATTGGTAATCCCAACTATTTTGGTGTCAAAACCATTTAAAGATGCCGTTTGCATCAAATCCATGGCTTTACCTTCGGCATAGCCTTCCTTAATATCCAATAATACTACTTCCGATGCAAAATTTTTAATGGCAATGTACTCTGCACAACTAGCGCCAACAGCACCTGCTCCTACTACGGTAACTTTCATATCTATAAAATTATATAATTATTAAAAAAATCGATTTAAAAACCAAAAATACAATCAATCCTACCATCTTTTGGCGGGTGAGACATGCATTTCCACATACATCAAAATATGGTTTTTAGATCCATTTTATTGTAAGTCAAAAATACTGAATTTTAACAGAAATAAAGTAGTAAATGGGCACTTAAATGTGCTATTTGAAAACAATCACTTCTTAGTCATTTTATTAAATATCAATGTGCAATCCTTAAAAATTGTAGCACTTCATCGAAGAAAGGCAAAATACGGGGTAGTTCATCGAATTTCAGCAATAGAGACATCATTATAACGTTCAAATTAATACCCAAATTGAATCAATCCTACTACAATGAAAAAACTCTTTTCTTTTTTAGCGATTATCGCCATTATTATGGTCAGTAATTGTACTAGAATTCCTGAAAACAATGACCCTGTAATTGGAGTGTGGTCAAATGAAGTAATTACCTCAGTTAGTACTACCGACAAACAGACCATTAGAAAGGAATGGATTTTCAATGATGCTTACTTGGGCAGGTACCATAGTTATAGCAATCAAAATCTAGAATTAATAAACGATTTTAGATGGACACAAGAAGATGGGACATATACCATTACATACCCTGGAACAGATTTACCAGTTAATATTGTAACTATGGAAGAATCTCCCGAAGGAACACTTTTACAGGACAACAAGGGGAATATATTGGCAAAAAGGGAATAGAATCCTAAAAGAAATTCTAATAAAAACAGCCCGGAAATTCCGGGCTGTTTTTTTGTTAAATATATATGATTCAATTATCTAAATCCAAAATTGAAACCGACTAATAAATTATTGAATTCAGCAATTGTATAATCTACGTTAAACCTAAAAAATCCAAGCTTTATTTTGGTTCCTATGTTAGCAGTTACTCCGCTGACATCTTTACTTACTGAAAACGGATCCGTATACGTTGTTTGAAATGGACCTGCCTGAACAATATAGGTTCCCAAAATATCAGTTTCAGCCTTTCCAGTAAGATATCCCAGACCACCATAAAAATTAATAACGGGCAATTTTGTAGATACCACTGCTTGAAATACCCATGTGTTCATCACATAATCAATTCGTTGACTATCTCCGGCAATGATATTGGTATTTGTAAAATCATAAGTACCGTCCAAATGGGTATACCCGATTACCGCCGATATGGCCACAGGCAAAATTTTATCGGCTGGTAGGTGTTTTGTAAAATCGTGTTGAACACCAAATCCATAAAGTCCAACGGATACGTCATCGGCGGTAATTTTCGGCAAAAACCTAACTTTTAATTCGGTCCCTTTGATAAGTCCCACACTTGCTTGTACGAATGCAGAAGGAATAAAATTAATGTTTTCGGATGCCAACCCGGAGGGTAATTCAAAATCCGCTCGAATGGGATTTCCTGGAACTATTTCACTTTCAACAAATACCATTATTCCTTCCAAATCCCCAAGAGCTGTAGAAACAGTTTTGGAAGTACTTAAATCATCAAACAGTAGATTTTCATAATCCGCTGTATTCATAACAAAGGAAGTTTTATCTTGTTTGTTCTTAAAGCTAGACATGTTGGCAATAATGGAAATCTCAAAACCACCAAGTGGCTTGGAATCGGCAGAATTATACCATCCATTTGAAAAACTGTACATTGCCCCTTCCAATGCTGGAGACAAGTAATCATTAGTATATCTTTCAGCATCCTCGATCCCTGCTGCCAAAATATCATTTACATTGGATTGTGCAATAGCCTGTGAACTGACCAATACTACGAATAAAAAAAATATTCTTTTCATAACCTATATA
>CAXMOE010000006.1:20467-23622 GCA_964194835.1 uncultured Flavobacteriaceae bacterium
TTATTTTTTAAAATTTTAATTAAGCATCGATATTTGCATATACTGCATTCTTTTCAATAAATGCTCTACGAGGTGGAACATCGTCTCCCATTAGCATTGAGAAAATACGATCGGCTTCTGCGCCATTTTCTATCATGACTTGTCGAAGCGTTCTAAATTCCGGATTCATGGTAGTATCCCATAGTTGTGTCGCATTCATTTCTCCAAGACCTTTATAGCGTTGAATACCAACACTGCCGTTGAAACTCTCAGCAATTTCATCGCGTTCCTTATCATTCCATGCATAGCGCTTTTTAGTTCCCTTCTTAACCAAATATAACGGTGGGGTGGCAATAAACACATGTCCACCCTCAATTAATTCGCGCATATAGCGGAAGAAAAAAGTCAAGATTAAGGTTTCAATATGGCTACCATCCACATCGGCATCACACATGATGACTACTTTATGATAACGCAATTTATCAAGGTTCAAGGCTTTACTGTCTTCTTCGGTACCAATAGTTACACCCAATGCAGTATATATATTCTTAATTTCTTCATTTTCAAAAACCTTATGCTGCATGGCTTTTTCTACATTCAAGATCTTACCTCGTAAAGGAAGAATGGCCTGAAAATTCCTATCCCTTCCTTGTTTAGCTGTTCCCCCTGCGGAATCACCCTCAACAAGGAACACTTCACAAAGCGATGGATCCTGTTCGGAGCAATCCGATAATTTTCCTGGAAGACCTCCAATGCTCATGACCGTCTTACGTTGAACCATTTCACGGGCCTTGGTTGCAGCATGACGCGCTTGGGCGGCAAGTATCACTTTTTGTACAATTATCTTTGCATCATCTGGATTTTCTTCCAAATAATTGGTCAGCATTTCTGACACAGATTGACTAACGGCAGCTGAAACCTCCCTGTTGCCTAACTTTGTTTTCGTCTGTCCCTCAAATTGGGGTTCGGCCACTTTAACAGAAATAATAGCAGTCAATCCTTCCCTAAAATCATCTCCTTGGACTTCAAACTTCAATTTGTCCAACATCCCCGACGCATCGGCATACTTTTTTAAAGTCCCGGTCAATCCTCTTCTAAATCCAGACAAATGTGTCCCTCCTTCGTGGGTATTGATATTGTTTACGTATGAATGCAAATTTTCTGTATAGGAAGTATTGTATACCATGGCAACCTCAACAGGTATACCATTTTTCTCCCCTTCCATGGAAATTACGTTCCTGATCAACTGTTCCCTATTGCTATCCAAAAATTCGATGAATTCCTTTAACCCTTCATCGGAATAAAATGAATCCCCCACATATCCGCTTTCACTTTCTTTATCCTTCTGCCTTTTGTCGGTCAAAGTAATTGTAACACCTTTATTCAAAAAGGAAAGTTCGCGCATTCGATTGGCGAGCGTTTCATAACTAAACTCTATAGTTTGGGAAAAAATAACTTCATCTGGATGAAAAGTAATGACGGTGCCTGTTTCCTTGGATTCCCCTATACTTTTTACCGGGTACAGGGATTTACCTCTTTCATACTCCTGTTCCCATATTTTACCATCCCGGTGTACCGTAGCCCTTAAATGGTCGGAAAGTGCATTTACTACAGACACCCCAACTCCGTGAAGACCACCTGATACTTTGTAGGAATCTTTGTCAAACTTACCTCCGGCCCCAATCTTAGTCATTACCACTTCCAAGGCAGATACCCCTTCTTTTTTATGAAGATCTACTGGTATACCCCTTCCGTTGTCTTTGGTAGTAATGGAATTGTCTTCATTTATAGTGACATTGATTGTATCGCAATAGCCTCCCATGGCTTCATCGATGGAGTTGTCCACCACTTCATATACCAAATGGTGCAAACCTCTTATACCAACATCACCAATGTACATGGATGGACGCATGCGTACATGCTCCATGCCTTCCAAGGCCTGAATACTATCGGCTGAATATTTATCTTTTTTAGCTTCTTCGCTCATAGAACAAATAGGTTATTTTTATTATAATTTTATCAATCTCACAAAGATAAGTAATACCCCATGAAATAAGGGGTTTATGGATGTTTTAAGCCGCGAAGTTATCAACAAAAAATGTGGAAAATATCATTGCTAAAATCATAGTAAAATATGAATATTTTATAGGCGCCCACGTAGTCATCGAAAACCTTTGTAAGTCAATTATATACATTTTGTTTTATAACAAAAGAAGCACCTATAAAAGGTGCTTCCTAAGGACTAATTATAATTAAAAACTGAATAAAACAGATTACTCATTCACATGTACAAAATTTAGTTACTTTTTATAGGCATCGGAGTGGACTTGGGCCACGGCTCTTCCCGAGGGATCGTTCATGTTTTTGAATGCCTCGTCCCACTCCAATGCTACTGGGGTACTACAGGCCACTGACGGCACAGAGGGTACACAGAGTGCGGCTGCATCCGAAGGGAAATGTCCTTCAAAAATGGAACGATAGTAAAATTCCTCTTTTGAAGTTGGGGTCTGCAGGGGGAACCTGAACTTGGCATTTGCCAATTGTTCGTCCGACACCTCTGCATTGACCACTTCTTTCAACGTGTCTATCCAATTGTAACCCACGCCATCTGAAAATTGTTCTTTCTGTCTCCAAGCTACACTTTCGGGTAACATATCTTCAAATGCTTTTCGAACCACCCATTTTTCCATACGTTCCCCGTTGATCATTTTGTCTTTTGGGTTGATGCGCATGGCTACATCCATAAATTCCTTGTCCAAAAATGGCACCCGTCCTTCAATTCCCCATGCAGCCAAGGACTTATTTGCCCGTAAGCAGTCGTACATATGCAATTTATCCAATTTGCGAACAGTTTCTTCATGAAAATCTTTTGGACTCGGTGCCTTATGAAAATATAGGTATCCTCCAAAGAGTTCATCAGCACCTTCACCCGACAATACCATTTTTATTCCCATGGACTTAATTACCCTAGCCATCAAATACATCGGGGTAGATGCCCTAATCGTAGTGATGTCATAGGTTTCCAAATTATACACAACATCCTTGATGGCATCCAAACCTTCTTGGATCGTAAATTTAATCTCATGATGTATTGTACCTATATGTTTTGCCACTATTTGGGCAGCTGCCAAATCCGGAGAACCTTCCAGTCCAACTGAAAAAGAGTGTAATTGAGG
>CAXMOE010000006.1:23632-36264 GCA_964194835.1 uncultured Flavobacteriaceae bacterium
CACGCATCGGTTGTATCACCCGATTCTATTCTTTTTTGCGCATACTTTTTGGCTATGGCAGAAGTAACCGAAGAATCCAATCCACCAGACAACAATACCCCATAAGGTACATCAGACATCAATTGCCTATGTACAGCAGCCTCCAACGCTTCTTTGATTTCTTGTATGCTCGTCTCATTCTCCTTTACCTCGTCATATTCCATCCAATTCCTAGTGTACCACCTTTTGAATTCCCCATCCTTACTTTGCATATAGTGCCCTGGGGGAAATAATTCTATCTTGGTACAAACCCCTTCCAAAGCCTTTAATTCCGAAGCCACATAAAAGGTGCCATTCTGGTCCCAACCAATGTACAAGGGAATAATTCCCATATGGTCCCTGGCAATAAAATATTCATCTTTTTCCACATCATAAATGGCAAAACCAAAAATTCCGTTCATTTCATCCAAAAAGTCGACTCCCTTTTTTTGGTATAATGCCAATATAACTTCACAATCAGATTCTGTCTGAAAATTAAAGGCTCCCTCAAACTGCTTTCTCAGCTCCCTATGGTTGTAAATTTCACCATTGGCAGCCAACACCAACTTCCCATCATCACTTAATAAAGGCTGTTTTCCGGATACTGGATCTACAATAGCCAATCTCTCATGTGTTAGGATTGCCTTTTCATTCGAATAAATACCGCTCCAATCCGGCCCTCTGTGTCTGACCTTTTTGGACATCTCCAATAATTGCGGCCTTAACACCTCGGTACTTTCCTTAACATCAAACGCACATACTATTCCACACATAACTCTACTTTTTATATCAATTTTAAGGCAAAGATGCATTAAATCTTTCAATTATAAAACATATTTATTATTATTGATTACAATATATAACTATATTAGTCTAAAAAACGACAATATATAAACACAAATTGATCTTATCATGCAATTAGTATACGTTTTGTAAGCTGGGAAAAATTTAACTTCATTTTATAATAATGTAAAGGGAATACTATTTAGTTTTGATGCAAACAAAAACAATCGTTATGAAAAAATTATTTACACTTGCTACATTAGTTTTGGCTTTGGTCTTTACTACGGAGGCTACCGCTCAGGAATTTGGTGGATTGGACAAGAGTCCAGCAGATATTTCATCTTATCCTTCAAGTGGTAGGATATCCGATAAAATGGTACGGGTAACCTACAGCCGTCCTCAATTAAAAGATAGATCAATAGCTGATCTTGCCCCTGCTGGAAAGGTATGGAGAACCGGCGCGAACGAGGCCTCGGAAATCACATTTTACAACGATGTTAAAGTTGGCGGCAAAGACATTAAAGCCGGAACATATTCTTTGTTCACAATTCCCGGTGCTGACGAATGGACTGTGATATTAAATAGCAAATTAAACCAATGGGGTGCTTATTCCTATGATGAATCTGCTGACGTTGCCAGAATTACAGTGGCAGCAAGTTCCGCCGACGAATCTTTGGAAGCATTCTCAATTGCTTTTAAGGAAGCCGATGGAGGCGCACATATGGTCATGGGATGGGGAACTACAAGAGTTGCTGTACCTATTACTACCAGCATGTAATAATCCGAAAAATCAATAAAAAAAAGCCGAAACAGTTTGTTTCGGCTTTTTTTGTTTTTGGTAAAAACAGAATTCAAATTTGTGCCTTCACAAGAAGGATAAATCAAGCATATCTCCTCTATTCCGCTATCTTTCCACCAATATACACTTGCTCGGCCCTTATCTGTGGAATCCTTTCCTCAGGAACAGACATCATATCTTCACTTAAAATTGTAAAATCGGCCAATTTTCCTATTTCAATACTTCCTTTTTCGTGTTCCTCAAAATTGGAATATGCGGCCCAAATGGTCATTCCCCTTAATGTCTCTTCACGTGACAGGGCGTCCTTTATTTGAAATCCCCCTTCCGGATAGTTATCCAAATCCTTTCGTGCAACAGCCGCATAAAACGTAAGGAAGGGACTTACCTTTTCCACAGGAAAATCGGTTCCCAAAGCCACAGTACCTGCATTCAACAATAGTTTTTTAAACGCATATGCATCTCTTACACGCTGCTCGCCCAATCGGTCCCCGGCCCAATACATATCACTAGTTGCGTGCGTGGGTTGGACAGACGGAATAATTCCGTCTTTAAAATATCTGAAATCCTCTGGGGATATAACTTGGGCATGTTCAACTTTCCAACGCCTATCCTGAGTTCCTTTCAAGGCTTCCTTATAGGCCCGAAGAACCACAACATTTGCGGAATCACCAATTGCATGGGTGTTCATTTGATACTCAGAATTCGCAATCCGATTCGCCAATTTTTCAATTTCCTCTACCGGTGTTACCATTGCCCCAAAATGTCCCTCTTGATCCGAATATGGTTTCTTAAGAGCAGCTCCCCTAGACCCCAACGCCCCATCCGCATATACCTTTATCGAACGGACATTCAACTTATCTGTCTTTACAATTCCTTTGTTCAAATAGTAATCCAGGTTTTCAGTCTTATTACTGACCATAGCATAGACTCTAATAGTTAGCTCCCCTGTTTGCTGAAGACTATCGATCAATTCTATGACATTTCTGTCCAATCCAGCATCATTTACCGTGGTCAGACCATTGTTGAGACATATTTGTTGCGCTTCCTTTAGAGCATGAATTTGGGCTTCTCTACTTGGTGCCGGAATTACTGCATTTATCATCCCCATTGGGCCATCGACCAAAATTCCAGTCGGTACTCCCCTTTTTTTAATGATTTCTCCGCCCTCTCCCACTGTTCGGGAATCGATCCCAGCCATATACAATGCACTTTGGTTTACCAAATATGCATGACCATCTACTCGTTCCAAGGCCACTGGGGTATCCGGGAAAAGTTCATCTAATTCCTTTTTGGTCGGGAATTCCTTTACCTCCCAATCGTTTTGGTCCCAACCCCTGCCAAGAATAAAGTTTTTAGGGTTTTGAAGTTGAAAGTCCTTAACACGCTCCAACACTTCATCATAACTTGTGGTTCCCACCAAATCCACTACCTGTTGGGCCATTCCCAATTCGTAAAAATGACAATGAGCATCTATTAAACCCGGGGCAATTGTACGGCCATCAGCATCAACAATTTGGTCGGAGGTATACATATTACGCATTTCTTCAGAAGTCCCAATGGCAACAAATTTACCATCCCTAACCGCAAAAGCACCCGCTTTGGAAAAGGAAGTATCCACCGTATAAACATTGGCATTGAGGACAATGAGATCTACTTTCTCCTTAGTGAGTTCGCAACCACTTAGGACAAATACAAATAACATAAACAGCTTTTTCATGGATTGATTTGTTTACAACCAAAAATAAGGAATTAAAACAATCTATGAGTAATAGATAATTTATTGGGTATGGAAGAATTGTAAAATTTCCACCAACTAAATTAAGGTACTGTAAACCAAGCAATATAGTCTATGCCCTTAGTGAAATATTCGATTGCGGAACTTGGATTGCTGGAACTAAAAATCGAACTTATAGGTTGCACCTGCCAAAACCTGAAACCCTTGAACCCGGAAATTGGTCCAACGTTGGTAATCATTATTCACAATGTTACTGGCCTTCAAAAAAACAGATAATTGATTATTAAAGTGGTACCCTGCATGGGCGTTGGCGTCAAAGTATCCGTCCAAGGTAATTATAGTCGACGGAAAGTCAGCTGGGAGAACATTCTGTACAACCTGGGAGCTAAAATCGTCACGTTCCCCTACATAGAACAGATTTGCACCCATATACCAATGGTCATCTATCTGATAATCCATAAAAAGGGATCCGCTAACATTGGGTAAATTCCATGCCGGATTATCTGTTTCCGTATCATAATCATACACTTCCGCATTTATTCCCAATGAAAAATTGCGGTTAACATCTACATTCAATTCTCCAAAAAGGCCAATGGTCTTTATATCATCATAGAACAGTTCGAATGAATTGCCATAGTAATATCCTTGTTCATCATCTCGAAATAAGTTTTGTGGATTAAGTTTAAACAAAGGTTTTCTGTTTTCCGCTGTATACGAGCCTTTAATGTTATAGCTTAAATTAGGAAGCAACTGCCCCTTAAACCCCACATAGGCGTCATATTGTTGGTCTGTGGGTAAAATGTCCAAGGTTGGTGAAACATACGGGTTTTCATCTACAAAACCATAGTAGGAATTCTGTTTTAATTCGCCTTCCACTCCACCATAAACAATAACCGCATCATCTTTTAAACGATACGATGCCGTAACCGCAGGGTATATATAAAAATTACTGTCACTATTTTCGGTGTCCACTCCATAAACGATATTGGCCCCCAAATTTATGGTCAAATCGTCACGCAAAATCAAAAGACTTGGATTAACACCCATTTGCACATGACTGTAATTTATTTCGGAGGTGTTAAGCTCATTATTTACACTGGCATTCTTGAAAGTACCGTTTACGTAGTCCAATTTTGCCGTTACCGTAAGCAACTCCTCCGTTATGGGGATTTCGAAGGTAGGCTCCAAAACTACCCTGTTTTCACCAGACTCGCTTGTATCCCAAAACCGTCTCAACAATAGATTGCCACTTTTAAAAAAAGAATCCTCTATATTGATATGGGCTCCAGCCTGTGCATTGAAGTAATTTTGACGTTCATCAATAGCATCGAGAACATCATCGGCAAATGCTCCATCCGGAATCCCGTACCAGTTGTACAATTGGTGTTGCAGGCCAATATTGGCCCCCCAATCAAAATCCCTGTCCTTCCTTGAATATGATGCGTTCAATTTGGTGTTATAGAACACATTATCAAGGGCAGAACCATCTATTTCGCCTCTGGAGGAATGATGGTTGAAAGCAATATCCAAAAGGTCTTCCCCCCTGTTGAAACCCTTACTGGTATAAAAATCGACAAGGGCATTGTTAAAATTCCCAAGTCCAACTGAAGCATACGAATCGAATAGTTTTTCGGGGGCCGATTTTTTTACGGCTGACGCTTTTCCCTTTGCAGGTGTAAATGTGGAAGCAACCGGGACTGAAAAAATACTGTAATTAATTTCCTTTTTTTGAAGTACAATTGAATCGTTTAAATTTGGGACGGACCGTAATTTAAAAGCGTCTGAGACCGTTGGCGTATAAGCTTTGACGACCGTTACCGTCTCCGTCCCAATATCTTTATCATCCTTGTCTTGTGCAAGGGCAACGTGGGCAATTCCCAAAAAAGTAAGAATAGTTATCTTAATGTGCTTGTGCATATTGTGTTCTTTTTGCAATTTGATTTTAATTTCCGTCCGGATCAACGGATGAATTGCTTTGTGCCTCTTTTGTTTTTATAATAGATGATTCCCGCTTTGCCTCCTCTACAATTTCTGTAAACTGATCAAAATTAGATATTACACTGTCTAAAATATAGGTAGCTTGATAAGCATCTCCCAACGCGTAAAAGTTTTTAGCCATGATTATAAGTCCCTTTCCTCCCCATTCCTTATAGCCGGAAAAATCCTTGGCCAATTTCTGTACCAATGCATTGGAGGTTTCAAAATCTTGGGCTTTGTTTTTAAAATAAGCATCATAATACAAAGCCTCGGCTGCAAGCTCTCCTGAAGCTATTTTCAACACCTCGGCATATGCTTTTTCCGCCCTTACCTCATCATTGGTCTGTATTGCAGCCCTGGCAATCATGATCTGTGCATCTGTTTTAATTCTGTTATCTATCTTGGCGGTGGCCAACACTTTTTCTGCATAATCAATGGTCTTTTCATAATTCTGCTGTCCGTAATACCCCTTCATTAAATTAGATTGGGCAAAAGTGATGTTCTGCTGTATTTCCGCAGCAACCTCCAAACGCTCCAGCAAGGGAATGGCATTGGAATAATCTTCCTTGGTTATGTAAATTTCACAAACGCGTGTCAGGGCTTGTTCCATATATTCATTGGCACCGGTATTTGCCACAAATTTATAGTGGGGCAACGCTTGTTCCTTTTCGCCCTTACCAAAGTGCAATTGTGCCAAATTAAAATTGGCATCTATGGAATGTAGTCCATTGGGAAATTCGTTAATATACCCCTGCAAGCCTTTTATTGCCGCCTGGGTTTTTCCTTCCAAAAACTGTTTGTCAGCCGATTCAAAAGTGGCGTTATCCAATTCAGTATCTGTTACCTCAACAAAATCTAAATTCCTCACCCATGATGCATATTCGCTCACCTGGCCCATATCCATATAGATAAGTTTGGCAGTTGCTACTGCTTGCTTGGCCTGTGGTGCATTGGGATGTTCCCGTACCACGGTCTTGAATTTGGCCAGTGCCTTCTCATTGCGGTTGGCATTATAGTGTACCAATCCTTGACGAAGCATGGCTCGGGGGGCCAAAGAACTTCCCCTATATTCATTGATCAATCGGTCATAAGTCTGTATCCCTTGGTCGATCTTGTTTTCCTTAATGTATGAATTGCCCAATTCAAAAAGGGCATCATCCTTTAAGGTAGATTTTGGGTATTTTGAAATAAAACTCTTGAGTTCTTCAATCTTTGTAGCCCCTCTACCCACAAAACCATAACTCAACGCCTTTTGAAAGGATGCATAATCCTTTTCTGGTCCTTCCGAAGCTAAAGCCTTATTATAGCTTTCCATGGCCGGCCAGTATTTACTGGTCACAAAATAGCTGTCGCCCAATCGTAAATAAGCATCATGTTTTTTTTCCACGTCCACACTGTTGGAGGCAGCAAAAGATTTGAAATAGGAAATGGCATTGCTATAATCCTTCAGTTTAAAATACGTATAGGCCAAATTATAATCCAAATTCATATGTTCCTGTGCTAATTTGGAACTTGGGTTCTTCTTAACCTCCATAAAGCTTATCAAAGCTAGATCAAAGCTATTCAACAGATATTCGGATTCCGCCTTCCAATAATTTGCCCTGGCCTTGAAAATACCATCTTCAGCCTTTTCCAAAGATTTATTAAAGTATTTGAGAGCCCCTGAATAATCCAAATCGATAAAAAGCTCAACCCCTCTATAAAAGGCTACTTTTTGGTAAGTTACTTTAGTCGCAAAGTTTCTGTTGTTTTCCAACAGTGCAAGTGCTCCTTCAAAGTTTTTGGAAGTGATATAGGAATCTACCAATAAATCCTGCATCTCTTGTTTATGTTCGTCATTAGGGTAGTTGTCCAAATAGGTCGACAATACTTTGGGAACACTTTCATAGGCATTTCCTATCTCATAGCTCAATCGGGCATAATTTAGATAGGCATCTTTTTGTATTTCCGAGGTAAAAGACATCTGTGAAGCATTTCGAAATGCATTCAAGGCCTCTTGTTTCTTATCCAATTTTAGATAACATTCTGCTAAGTGGTAATATGCATTTTGTGCTACACTGTTCGTACCCCCTATAATTTTATTGAACTGCTGAATCGCATTGGCAAAATCTCCCTGTTTATAGTAACAATATCCCAGTAAGTAGTAATCTGTATTATTCCATTTCCCTCTTTTTCCTTTATATTTTTCCAAGTAGGGAATGGCATTGTCGTATTGATTTAGATTAAAATAGCTCTCCCCAATGATTTTATTCAGTTCTGAAATTTCTTTTCTATCGGATTTGGGAAGTTGCTTTTTTCCCAAATCAATGGCCTTTTCAAAATTCCCAAGCTTAAAGTTCATATCTGCTTGGTAGTAGGATAACTTTTCTTCCAAAAGATCTTGATCGGTAATCTGATCGAAACGCTCATTGGCGGCTTCATAATCATCGTTCTGATATGCCATGAATCCCAGATAGTATTTTGCTTGAGAGCCATAAGTAGGAGAATTTGCCACCTTACTGAGATAGCCTTCCGCTTCTTTGCCCTTTTTAGATGAGAAAAGTGCATATCCATTATTGAAATAAAAACGTTCCTGATCGCTTTTGGACATAGAGCTCTGGTCTACCTTACCATACCATTTTAAGGCATAGGGATATTTTCCCGTCTCAAAATAATAATCTGCAACGTCTAAAAATGCCGAATTTCTTTTGGTGGATGTAGGGTAGCGTTCCACAAAATCTTCCATCAAACGATCTGCGCCGATTTGATTTAAACGTA
The DNA here is from genome assembly GCA_964194835.1 of uncultured Flavobacteriaceae bacterium. GTDB lineage: Bacteria > Bacteroidota > Bacteroidia > Flavobacteriales > Flavobacteriaceae > CAXMOE01. Next base: position 31,702 of record CAXMOE010000006.1, read on the forward strand.
TGGCCGCATTAGCCCCGTAGTACGCGCTATTGGCCTCGGTCTCGAGATCATTGGTATTGACTTTGACCACATCAAACATGGTCTGGGCCGCTTGGTACTGTGTATTGTTGTACAGCGCCAATGCGTCCTGATAGTCTTTTTGATAATGGGTATAGATTTTAGATTCCTGGGCTAATCCGTTTAGGATGGCTCCAATAAAACACAGCAGTAGCGCGGTTTTTTTCTTTAGCATAATGTTCTCCAACAGTTAAGAATTACCGAATATTAATTATAATAACGTCAAATATTGTTCCTAAGTATACCCTTCACCACTTAGGGTATGAATTTCTTCTTACCAAATCTCGTTTTTGCATTTTTCAAGATCAAAAATAAAGATTTATTGAAAACGGTGATTTGTATTTAGCAGGAACTTATTACTTTTATAACAACAATTCTATTTATGGGCGAGAGCATATTGCAATTGAAGGATGTTGCCGTTTTCCAAAAGGAAAATATGGTGCTGAATGAAATTAGTTTGGAGGTCAAAAAAGGTGAGTTTGTGTACCTAATTGGAAAGACGGGAAGTGGTAAAAGTAGTTTTATGAAAACCCTTTACGGGGATTTGCCCTTAAAGCAGGGTACGGGGAGTATAGTTAATTTCAACCTTAAGACTCTCGAAGAAAAAGATATTCCTTTCCTAAGACGAAAATTGGGCATTGTGTTCCAAGATTTTAAACTTCTACCCGATAGAACAATAAACAACAACCTCCTTTTTGTACTTAAGGCCACCGGCTGGAAAGATCAGATTAAAATGAACACAAAGATCGAGGAAGTTTTGGACAAGGTTGGAATGAAGACCAAAGGCTTTAAGTTTCCACATGAACTATCTGGTGGCGAACAACAACGTATCGCCATTGCCAGAGCATTATTGAATGACCCTGAGATTATACTTGCCGATGAGCCGACTGGAAATTTGGATCCCCAAACCAGCGTGGAAGTAATGAAGGTCCTGCAAGAAATAAACAAGACAGGAAGAACCATCCTTATGGCAACCCACGATTATGCACTGATACTGAAATATCCTTCCAAGACGCTTAAATGTGATGGAAGTAAGGTATTTGAGGTCATCCAAAAAGCGATGTAAAAAACATTCCATAGAACAACAATGATCATAAAAAGACAGGTCGATCAAACGAAAAATAAGGCCAATTCGATTATTGGAATACTACTATTCTTTATTTCCATTGTGTTATTGGTCATTACTGGTCCGCTCGGTTTTTTATATGGGCTGTTTTATTCACTCTTCACCAAGGGATTGAAGGGTGTTGGAGAATACAGTTTAAAGATTGCCCTTTCCATAGATCAGCTGGGAAATGTACTCATGCAATATTTATTGAACATGCTATGGGTAAAAAAAGGGGGGTATAAATTCGGGAATCGGGATGAGACCATTTCAAGTGCTTTGGGTCGTAACAAGCAAAAGGGCACTTTAACCTCTTTTGGCAAAGGCATAGATAATATCTTGGATCGTATAGACCCTAATCATTCTTTAAATTCTATTGATTATTATATAGAACCCACAGAAGTTGATACAGACCAATGGGTTTAAATGCACTGGGTCGAAAAATGCTTATTGAACATCAAGTCCAACCCAAAAAGTGAACTATCCTGAATCGCTTTCCATGTTCCAAAAAGTTTTTCGTTACTTTGCCACGCTTAATTATAAAATTATTTAATGGAAATTCTTGGAATCGATATAGGTGGCTCGGGCATTAAAGGTGCAATGGTAGATATAACTACTGGAAAGATGTTAACCGAGCGTTTCCGAATCCCCACTCCCCCCTCCAGAAAACCCAAAGAGATGGCGGCAGTGGTCGCACAAATTGTAAAACATTTTAATTACAATGGCCCTGTAGGCTGTGGTTTTCCTACGGTCATAAAACATGGGATTTGTAATTCACAAGGAAACCTACATAAGCAATGGAAGGGTGTAAATGCTGAAAAATTATTTTCAGAGACAACGGGCCTACCATTTACCGTACTCAACGACGCAGGTGCAGCAGGATGTGCTGTGATGAATTACGGAGTTGGAAAAGGAAAGGAAGGCTTTGTAGTTATGATCACCGTTGGCACCGGATTGGGCAGTGGTGCTTTTTTGGATGGACGGTTAATACCAAATTTTGAGCTGGGACAGATTCCTTATAAAAAATACGATAAGATTGAAACGTGGGCAGCGTCATCCGCCAAAGAACGAGAAAACCTTAGTTACGAAAAATGGGGAAAACGCTTCAACAAGTTCCTGCAATATGTAGAGTTGATCATATCACCTGATCTTATTATAGTTGGTGGTGGAATTTCAAAATCTTGGGACGAGTTTAAAGACTGTATAACCATAGATACTCCAGTCATAAAAGCAGTCTTACAGAACCATGCTGGAATAATCGGAGCTGCTGCTGCCTGTGTTTCCGTGCAACACCTTGATACAGAAAAAGCCCCAAACCATTAATGGTTCAGGGCTTTAATCCTTATGCTGTTTCTTAACTTAAGCTATTTTATTTCGCTTACGATCTACTTCGGTCAAATGAATTTTTCTAAGTCGTAAATGTTTTGGGGTTACCTCAACATACTCATCTTTTTGGATGTATTCCAACGCTTCTTCCAATGAGAACTTTATAGCAGGCACAATCTTGGCCTTATCATCTGCCCCTGAAGAACGTACATTCGAAAGTTTTTTCGTTTTCGTAATGTTGATGGTCATATCATCTCCCCTAGTATTCTCACCGATCACCTGACCTTCATATATATCCTCTCCCGGGTCTACAAAGAATCGTCCTCTATCCTGTAATTTATCAATCGAATAAGGAATGGACTTCCCTTTCTCCATGGATACCAAGGAACCATTCTGCCGTTGTGGGATATCACCTTTCATTGGTTGATACTCCAAAAATCGATGTGACATAATGGCTTCACCAGCAGTAGCGGTCAATAATTGGTTTCTTAACCCAATAATTCCACGGGATGGAATCAAAAACTCGCATACCATTCTATTTCCCTTAGCTTCCATACTGGTCATTTCCCCTTTACGGATAGAAACCATTTCTACGGCCTTTCCAGAAACTTCTTCAGGTAGATCTATGGTAAGTTGTTCTATGGGTTCACATTTGGCGCCGTCAATCTCTTTAATAATTACCTGAGGCTGACCTATTTGTAGTTCATAACCTTCCCTACGCATAGTCTCGATCAATACCGAAAGGTGCAATACACCTCGTCCAAAGACCAAAAACTTATCCGCACTATCTGTTTCGTTTACTCGAAGTGCCAAATTCTTTTCCAGCTCTCTTTTCAACCTTTCATTAATATGCCTAGAGGTCACAAACTTACCGTCCTGTCCAAAAAATGGACTATCGTTAATTGTAAACAACATGCTCATGGTGGGTTCGTCTATGGCAATCGTCTTCAGTTTTTCAGGATTTTCAAAATCGGCAACAGTATCCCCTATCTCAAACCCTTCCAGGCCCATGATCGCACAAATATCACCGGTTACTACTTCCTTTACCTTAAGGCGTCCCAATCCTTCAAAGGTATATAGTTCCTTTATTTTAGATTTCACAATGCTACGGTCCCTCTTTACCAAAGAAATCTGTTGGCCTTCTTTTAAAACACCTCTTTGCAATCTTCCGATGGCAATTCGTCCGGTAAAAGAAGAAAAATCCAAAGAAGTGATCAACATTTGGGTATTTCCCTCAGCTGGTTTAAATTCAGGAATGTGTTCTATTACCATGTCCAACAATGGTTCAATGGAATCCGTTACATTTTTCCAATCATCGCTCATCCAATTGTTCTTGGCAGAGCCATATACAGTTGGAAAATCCAATTGCCACTCTTCCGCACCAAGTTCGAACATCAAATCAAAGACCTTCTCATGAACTTCCTCAGGTGTACAATTTTCCTTATCCACCTTATTGATCACCACACAGGGTTTCAATCCAAGATCAATGGCTTTTTGCAATACAAATCGTGTTTGTGGCATAGGGCCTTCAAATGCATCCACCAACAACAATACTCCGTCTGCCATATTCAACACACGCTCCACTTCTCCTCCAAAATCGGCGTGACCAGGAGTATCAATGATATTTATTTTGGTGTCCTTATATACTACAGAAACGTTTTTTGAAACAATGGTAATTCCACGTTCACGTTCCAAATCATTGTTGTCCAAAATAAGATCACCAGTATTCTGATTTTCCCTAAACAATTGACAGTGGTGCATAATCTTATCCACCAAGGTTGTTTTACCGTGGTCTACGTGGGCAATGATTGCAATATTCTTTGTTGCTGACATAACTTTAATTTAATAACAAGCTTTATGCTATTTGAGCGTGCAAAGATACTCCTAATTTTTGGAGCATAACATAAAAGTGTGCAATTTCTTATCTTATTGATTCTGAGAGAGTTTAACGCAGGAAAAATACATATAAAAACCACTATCTTTACCACATCAATTCTTAGCAAATGAAACTGGATCTCATCCCTCAAATAAACCACACCAACAAGGACAATTTCTTTCTACTTTCCGGCCCTTGC
>CAXMOE010000007.1:0-31472 GCA_964194835.1 uncultured Flavobacteriaceae bacterium
ATTGATGAAAAAGCAATTCGCGATTTTTTTGATGCCCAAGTAGTAGATGCGGTTTTATGCGTAAACGAAATATTTGCTGTTCACAGCATGCGTCTGGTTCAGAGTAAGGGCCTAAAAATACCGGAGGATATTTCCTTTATTGGATTTACGGATGGGATTCTTTCAAAATATGCAAATCCATCGTTAACTTCAATTGCGCAACATGGTCAAGAGATGGGAGAGATTTCAGCGCAAATGCTCATTGAAAAGATAGAGAGTGAAAACGAAGAGGAAACCTATAGGACAGAAATTATCAAATCAACGCTGGTAGAACGGGAATCTACAATCAACTAATATATAAGGATTTAATTATATGGATAAAACCGGATTTATTTTCGATTTGGATGGGGTCATAGTAGATACCGCAAAATATCATTATTTGGCCTGGAAAAAGTTGGCCAACCATCTTGGTTTCGATTTTTCGGAAGAGCAAAACGAACAATTTAAAGGCGTAAGCCGTAAAAGGTGTTTAGAGATTCTACTGGAAATTGGCGGCTTAACGGTTTCTAAGGAACAGTTCAAGGCGTGGCTTGCAGAAAAGAACGAGGATTATCTAACTTATATTGACACCATGGACGAATCGGAAATTCTACCTGATGTGGTAAAGATATTGGATTATCTGAAGGAGAATAATATTCCTATGGCCTTGGGATCTGCAAGCAAAAATGCCAAACCAATTTTGGAAAAGGTTAAGTTATTGCCTTACTTTGATGCAATCGTCGACGGTAACGAGGTGACCAAAGCAAAACCAGATCCCGAAGTATTTTTAATTGCTGCCGAAAAATTGAATGCTGATCCATTGCACTGTATTGTCTTTGAAGATGCATTGGCTGGGATCGAGGCAGCAAATTCTGCCCAAATGACAAGTATAGGGATTGGGGAAGCCGATGTGCTTACTCAAGCCGATCATAACTTTAACGATTTTACAGAGATTGATTTAGAATTTATAAAACAACTAACCCATATTTAAATGAACCAAGATTATATAAAACCCGATGAATGGTCCATCATAGATGAAGGATTTGATAAGGACAGAGTAAAATCCTCTGAAAGTATGTTCAGTATTGGTAACGGTGCTATGGGACAACGGGCAAATTTTGAAGAACAATATTCAGGGCCTACCTTTCAGGGAAGTTATATTGCGGGGGTGTATTATCCGGATAAAACCAGAGTAGGATGGTGGAAAAATGGCTATCCCGAGTATTTTGCCAAAGTATTGAACGCTCCAAATTGGATTGGGATAGACATAACGGTCAACAATGAGTCATTGGATTTAAACAGCTGTAGTATTGTTACAGGCTTCCGTAGGGAACTCAATATGAAGGAAGGCTGGTATCAGCGCTCTTTTGTTGCGACCACGCCAAATGCTATTGAGGTGGATGTAAAAGTAACTCGGTTCCTTAGCTTGGATTTGGACGAAGTAGGAGCAATAAAATATGAAGTTAAATGTATTAATGCAGATGTAGAGATAAAATTTAAACCGTATTTGGATAGTGGTATCACCAATGAGGATACGAATTGGGATGATAAATTTTGGAATACCACCAAAGTCTTAACTGAAGACAATAAAGCTTTTATTGAGGCGCATACGATGAAAACCAATTTTGCGACCTGTACTTATATGGAGTCGCAATTGTTATATAATGGTAAAGCGGTAGATGTTAAGCCATCTGTAAGTACTACGGAGACATCAGTAGGTCATGAGTATAGTCATGAAATTAAGAAGGGGGAAACCATTGCGCTATATAAGTTTGGAGGTTATACGGTGTCTACCAACCACGAACCAGCGGAATTGGTAAATGCTGCAAAAAACGTTTTGCAAAAAGCAACTACATTGGGATTTGAGGCATTATTGGAGCAGCAAAAAGAAGCTTGGGCCAAGATTTGGGAAATGAGTGATATTACCATAGATGGAGATGTTAAAGCACAACAGGGAATCCGATTTAATATTTTTCAACTGAACCAAACTTATTTAGGGAAAGATTCTCGCCTGAATATCGGGCCTAAAGGGTTCACAGGAGAAAAATATGGAGGTAGTACTTATTGGGACACAGAAGCTTATTGTATACCGTTCTATATGGCAACAAAGGACCAACAAGTGGCCAGGAATCTATTACAGTATAGATACAACCACTTGGAAAAGGCCATAGAGAATGCCCAAAAGCTAGGTTTTACCAATGGAGCAGCTTTGTACCCAATGGTGACCATGAACGGGGAGGAATGCCATAATGAATGGGAAATTACTTTTGAAGAAATCCATCGTAACGGTGCAATAGCTTTTGCAGTATACAATTACTACAGGTTTACAGGAGATTATTCCTATATCCCGGAAATGGGATTGGAAGTGCTTATTGGGATTGCACGTTTTTGGAATCAAAGGGCCACCTTTTCTACCCATAAAGATAAATATGTCATCTTGGGAGTTACAGGACCAAATGAATATGAAAACAATGTGAACAACAATTGGTACACAAATTACCTTGCTAAATGGTGTATTAATTATGCCTTAAAACAACTACAAAAAGTTAAGGAAGGTTACTTGGAGGATTACGACAGGATTATTGGCAAGACAAAACTTACCGATACTGAAACCCAAAATTGGAAAGAAGTTGCCGACAATATATATTTTCCCTATTCTGAAGAGCACGGGATATTTTTGCAGCAGGATGGGTTTTTGGATAAAGAATTGATCAGTGTTTCAGATTTGGCTAAATCGGAGAGACCCATTAACCAAAAATGGAGTTGGGACAGAATTCTTCGTTCACCTTATATTAAGCAGGCTGATACCTTGCAAGGATTTTACTTGTTTGAAGATGATTTTACCTCGGAGGAGTTGGAGAAACATTTTGATTTTTATGAGCCGTTTACTGTGCACGAATCTTCATTATCACCATGTGTACATAGTATACAGGCAGCAAAACTTGATAGAATGGAACAGGCTTACACTTTTTATCTACGAACCTCTAGGCTGGATTTGGACGATTATAATAAAGAAGTGGAAGAAGGTTTACACATTACTTCCATGGCTGGTACTTGGATGAGTATAGTGGAAGGATTCGGGGGCATGCGGGTCGCAGAGGACAAACTGTCTTTTACCCCAAAAATACCAAAGCAATGGAAAGCCTATTCTTTTAAAATTAACTTTAGGAATAGAATATTGAAGGTAAAGGTCACAGACAAAGAAACTAGTTTTAAGTTGGAAGGCGCCGAAGAAATGTCTATTCGGGTTAATGGCAAACGTGTTGTACTGGTACCAGGACAGACAACAGATGCTTAAACTTGCCATGGTTTTCAAAATTTATTGCTTTTCCGGAACAGTAAATAATTATATCCATCTTTATCAATAAAAAAAAGCGTGAATGCATTAAGCACACGTATTCCCGACTGGAAGATATGGTTTGATAACGAATTTTTCAGATGAACAAAACGGTAATAGTAACGATAGTTTCAGCTTTGATAATATTCACGTCATGCAAACCTGAAACTGCAAAACAAGAAAAACCTTTGGAGATCAAAGACCGAAAACAAGTAGTCTATCAAGTATTTACAAGGCTTTTTGGCAATACCAATTCCAACAACAAACCCTGGGGAACCATTGAAGAAAACGGGGTTGGGAAGTTTGCCGACTTCGACGATAAGGCCCTCAAGGAAATTAAGGATTTAGGAGTAACCCATATTTGGTATACTGGTGTTCCACACTATGCTGTAATTAGGGATTATACGGCCTATGGTATTTCAAATGACGACCCTGATGTTGTAAAAGGACGAGCGGGTTCGCCATATGCTGTAAAAGATTATTATAATGTAAATCCGGATTTGGCATTGGATCCTGCGAACCGTTTGGAAGAATTTAAGCAGCTTATTGGGCGCACGCATAACAATGGATTAAAATTAATTATAGATATCGTTCCCAATCATATAGCCAGAAGTTATCACGGGGCAACCAACCCGGAAGGGGTTAAAGATTTTGGAGCAGAAGATGACATATCAGTCACCTATAATAAGGACAATAATTTTTATTATAATCCTGGTCAGGAGTTTAAATTACCAGAATGGCAAAATGGATATGCACCATTGGGGGGAGACACACAAGAAATGGCTGATGGTATTTTCAAGGAATCTCCTGCAAAATGGACAGGTAACGGATCTCGTTTATCACAGCCTAATTTTAACGATTGGTATGAAACCGTTAAAATAAATTATGGGGTAGATCCTGATGGTAACAAGAATTTTGAAACCTTACCTCAGGGATATGAAAATGAGGATTATAAACGACATTATGAGTTTTGGAAAGATAAGGAAATCCCCGATTCTTGGAAAAAATTTAAGGACATAGCCATGTATTGGCTGGATATGGGGGTTGATGGTTTCCGATACGACATGGCAGAAATGGTGCCAGTAGAATTCTGGAGTTATATGAATTCTAATATAAAGACAAAAAATCCTGAAGCTTTTTTAATGGCTGAAGTTTATAACCCACAGTATTATCGCGAATATATACACAAGGGAAAAATGGACTACCTATATGATAAGGTAGAACTGTATGACAGCATTAAACATATAATGCAAGGACATGGTTGGACAGACCACATCCCTGTTGTTCAAAACGGGTTGAAAGACATTGAGCACCATATGTTACATTTCTTGGAAAATCATGATGAACAACGGATTGCTAGCCCCGAGTTTGTTGGCGATGCACTAAAAGGCAAACCGGCAATGGTTGTTTCTGCTACGATAAGTACTTCACCTACTATGATTTATTTTGGTCAGGAAGTTGGGGAGCCAGGTGCAGAAGATGCGGGTTTTGGAAGCCCAAGCCGAACTTCCATATTTGATTATATCGGAGTTCCTAATCATCAACGATGGGTAAACAATAAAAAATATGATGGAGGCCAATTATTGGATGAAGAAAAAAAACTAAGGGATTTCTATAAACGATTACTCAATTTCACCATAATGAGCAGTGCCTTAATGGGTAAATACCAGGATATTCATTATTATAATCGAGAGCATACCCAAAACTATAATCACCGAGTGTTATCGTACGTAAGATGGTCAGACCAAGAACAGCTTATAGTAATTTCAAATTTTGATGCCAATGACAATTATTCATTTGAATTAAAAATTCCAAGTGAAATACTTAGCGAATGGAAGGTGCCAAATGGGGCTTATGAAATAACCGATCAGTTGTACAATAAGGAAAAAACAACACTAATTGTGGATGAAGGGGGTGGAAGAATGCAAGTAGAAATTAGTCCGTTGGAATCCTATATATTTAAGTTGTAATTTCCATTCCATTCGGAAAGCAATACTAGTTATAAAATCAATTTGGGTGGCTTTTGGAATTTTTGTTTTTCAAACTCCTAGATTTCCACCCAAATTGCTTACTTTTTTTTAATGAATTATTTACTTGTAGACTTATAGACTACAGCAATGACTGCTCCTATTATTCCGTAAAAAATTATATCAATTACCGCCTCCGCCAAGTGTCCGGTAAGATCCATAAGATCCGAAGTGCCATACCAAAGCAAGCCTAGGCCAAGTCCCACAAATACACCTATCCAAGCACCAAATTGGAAACCTTCCTTAGCACTATGGGCACCCCTGGCCCATTTGCTATAGAGAGAGCTAAGGGCAAAAACAGCAACTAAGTTGCTTATCGCAATAAAAAGCATGTCTGGTGGATCCTTCATAATGTTGTTTATTGCATGGCCCTCAAAAAAATCGACGGTTGCAAACCCCCAAATAGCGTAGCCAAGCAAAAACATGACAACGAAACCAGCCAACGTTGCCAATAAATTTGATTTTGTAAACATGTCAAAACATTTAGTTGATTAATAATATTACAAATATATTAAAGAAAATTTATACATATGATAAAATAACAGCAACAGAATTGAGTAATTCATAAATCAATATCATAAATCGTGTTTTAATATAATTGGTAATATAGGAGATTAGTGGTTTGATGTTCTTGTTGTATTTTTACATTTCGTAAAACTATTTAAAGATGAAAAGTAAATTAGTGCTATATTTTATTGTATTTATAAGCATTTTGGCTTGTACAAGCAAAGATTCAATAATTATAGTAATAGGACACAGGGGAGCAATGGGCCATGAAACTGAAAACACGTTGGCTTCTGTTCAAAAGGCGATGGATTTGGGAGTTGATATGTTAGAAATTGATGTTTTCAAAATTGAAAGTGGAGAAATTGTTGTTTTTCATGACGAACGTGTAGAACGGCTCACCAATGGTGGTGGTAGTATTGAAGAATATAACATAAGTGATGTACGAAAACTTAGGCTGGAAGGAAATCATAAAATTCCAATGCTTCAGGATGTCTTAAAATTGATAAACAACAAGGTTCGATTAAATATAGAGCTAAAGGGGGCTAACACAGCAGATAGGGTAAATTTTATCGTAAACACATATATTGCCAAGAATGGGTGGGAACCCAACAATTTTTTGATTTCAAGTTTTAATTGGGATGAGTTAAGGGCTATGAGGAAGTTGAACAAGGAAATAGCCATTGCCGTTCTTACGGAGGACGATCCTATTGATGCCATCCCACTGGCTAAGGAATTGAATGCAGAGGCAATCAATCCCGATTTCACAAGGCTTACGTTGGAAAATGCAAATAAAATAAAAGAGGCAGGTTTTAAAATTTATACTTGGACGTTGAATGAAGAGGAGGGAATTGACCAAATGAAAAAATTAGGTGTTGATGGTATTTTTACCGATTACCCTGAACTAGTACATTAATGTACGATGTGATTATCATAGGCGGTGGTGCGGCAGGGTTTTATGCTGCAATCCATATTGCTGAAGCGGATCCAAAATTAAAAGTGGCCATTTTGGAACGGGGAAAGGAAGTTCTCACCAAGGTAAAGGTGTCCGGTGGAGGGCGTTGCAATGTAACACATGCCGAGTTTGTACCCCAAGATCTGGTTAAAAATTACCCAAGGGGAGAAAAGGAACTTTTAGGGCCTTTCCACACCTACTGTAGCGGCGACACAGTAGCATTTTTCGAAAAAAGGGGCATCCCTCTTAAAATTGAGGCCGATGGGCGAATGTTTCCCGAGAGTAATAGGTCCCAGACCATTATTGATTGCTTTCTTGAAGAAGCTGATAAATTGGGGATTAAGGTTTTAAGACAAAGCTCAGTAACGGATATCACTCCTGTTATTAAAAATGATGAATTCTCACAGGGTGGATGGGCAGTGCAATCCATTAAAAAAAAGTATCTGGCCAAAAAAGTACTTGTTGCCGCGGGAAGCAATCCAAAAATATGGAATTTGCTCAAGGACCTAGGTCATACTATTGAACCGCCAGTACCTTCACTATTCACTTTCAATATAGATGATACCCGTATCAAAGGTATTCAAGGGGTCAGTAAGAATGCTAGAGTAGATGTAGTGTTAAGAAATAGTCCAACTTCAAATATCACCATAGCACTTAGAAGCAAAGTGGCCCAACTCGTAAAGTTGGAAGCAGAAGGCCCTCTATTGGTTACCCATTGGGGAATGAGTGGCCCAGCCATATTGAAATTATCAGCATGGGGTGCAAAAATCTTACATGATTGTAATTATAAATTTAGAATAAAGGTTAATTGGTTACCCGAATATTATATTGGAGCCATTTTACAACTTTTGTTGGATGTAAAAGAAGTAGAGGGAAAGAAGACGGTTCTTAGGACAAATGTTGTCGATATTCCTCGACGTCTCTGGATAAATTTGGTCAAGGCATCCGACATTTCAGAAACTACAAAATGGGCAGATATAACAAAAATTCAATTACAAAGTCTAACGGATCAATTGACAAGTTCTGAATTTTTGGTGGATGGTAAAAGTACTTTTAAAGAAGAATTTGTTACTGCAGGGGGAGTAGATCTAAAAGAGATCAATTTTAAAACTTATGAGAGTAAAATACACCCAAATTTGTTTTTTGCGGGTGAGGTCTTGAATGTGGATGCCATTACAGGAGGGTTCAATTTTCAAAATGCATGGACAGGGGCTTATATTGCAGCCCGGGCCATAGTAAAGAAGTAGGTTCTGGAGTTGTAATATTATGAAACTAACAACATAAGTAAAGCAGCAAATACTCCTCCCAATATTGGGCCCAGTACTGGAATCAATGCATAACTCCAATCATTTGACCCTTTGTCTTTTATGGGCAAAATAGCGTGCATAATTCTTGGGCCAAGATCTCTAGCCGGATTAATGGCATAGCCTGTAGTGCCCCCTAAAGATAAACCAATGGACCAAACCAGAAAAGCTACGGGAATAGCGCCAAGGGATCCTAGGCCAATAACAGTCTCTGTATCAGAAATTTGGGCGTCAGTGAAGTAAAGTACTGTAAAAACCAACACAAATGTACCCACAAATTCACTGATGAAATTTATAATGGGATTTCGAATCGCAGGGGCGGTACAAAATACTGCCTTTTTTGAATTTTTATCCTCGGTTGCGTCAAAATGATCCTTATAGGTAATCCATACAATACTAGCTCCAATCATTGCCCCTATAAACTGTGCTAGAATGTAATAGGGCACAGAATGCCAAGGAAATTTACCTGCAATTGCCAATCCAATGGATACCGCAGGATTAATATGGGCGCCACTATAGGGAGCTGCTACCACAACCCCAACATATACGGCCAGGGCCCAACCTGTAGTTATAACTATCCAACCACTGCTGTTTCCCTTGGTTTTGCTTAAAACTACATTGGCAACAACCCCACAGCCCAGGGTAATAAGTAACATGGTTCCAATGATTTCTGCTATAAATGGTGTCATATGTTAATTTTTATTTAGTCCAATATTGTAATGCGTCAATCGCCTTATACCAACCTTCAACCCCTTTTTCAATATCCCCTCTATCCGTCGTTGGGTTAAAGTGTGTGTCGGTTTGCCATATTTGTTGTATTTCGTCAAGATTGTTCCAATACCCTACAGCCAGTCCAGCCAAAAAAGCGGCACCCATAACAGTGGTTTCAACTACTTTTGGTCTAATGGCTATTGTATTCAGTACATCGGCCTGAAACTGCATCAACATATTGTTAACGGTAGCCCCCCCATCAACTCGTAGCTCTTTGATTGAGATACCGGAATCAGCCTCCATAGCCTTTAAAATATCCATAGTTTGATATGCAATAGATTCCAAAGCAGCACGGGCAATATGCGCATCGGTACTTCCTCGGGTAAGTCCAAAAATACTTCCCTGGGCATGCTGGTTCCAATGCGGAGCTCCCAATCCTGCAAAAGCAGGAACAAAATATACTCCTTCCGAACTCTTTACCGAGCTTGCCAATTTTTCAACATCAGCGGATGTTTTAATAATTTTTAAGCTGTCACGAAGCCACTGTACCACTGCTCCAGCAATAAAAATACTGCCTTCAAGGGCATATTGTGTTTTGCCATTTATCTTCCAAGCCACAGTTGTCAGTAAGTTGTTTTTGGATACAATTGGAGTTTCACCTATGTTCATGAGCATAAAACAGCCTGTACCATAGGTGTTTTTAACCATTCCCGGTTTTGTACACATTTGTCCAAATAATGCGGCTTGTTGATCACCTGCAATGCCTGCAATGGGAATTTTATGCGCAAATAAATTGGGATCGGTATGACCGTACACTTCGCTGGATTGCTGTACATTGGGCAACATACTTTTAGGGATGTTAAAAAGCTCCAAAAGCTCGTTATCCCATTCCATGGTGTTTATATTGAAAAGAAGTGTTCTGCAGGCGTTTGTAACATCTGTGACATGGAGCTTCCCTTTGGTCATATTCCAGATCAACCAGGAATCTATAGTTCCCAAAACCAACTCACCAGCTTCGGCGCGTTTTCTTGCCCCTTCCACATTGTCCAAAATCCATTTTACCTTTGTTCCTGAGAAATAAGAGTCGATTACCAAGCCTGTTTTTTCTCGAATCCATTCCGCTTTACCCTGTTTTTTTAATTCATCACAATAGTCGGCTGTTCTCTTATCCTGCCAGACAATGGCATTATATATAGGTTCACCGGTGCTTCTGTCCCAAACCACCACGGTTTCACGTTGGTTGGTAATACCAATTGCAGCGATATTTGAACCACTTAATCCTTTTTTAGCTACCGCCTCTGCCATAGCTACCTGGGAAGACCAAATTTCCATTGGATCGTGCTCTACCCAACCTGGATTGGGAAAATATTGAGTAAATTCTTTTTGAGAAGCAGCAATAATATTTCCTTTTTTATCGAAAATGAGAGCTCGTGAACTTGTTGTACCCTGGTCAAGAGCAAGGATGTATTTTTCCATCATAAAATTTAAAATAGGCGGATATTCAAAAGAGATCGGTAAGGTAGTAAAAAAATAATAGTAGATTTAAATTTTGATGTTTAGACTTGGGGTGAAGTTTGTCAAATCAGTTATAAATTATTTGAAATACAAGATGGAAACATATATAGCACTGTTGAGGGGAATAAATGTTAGTGGTCAGAAAAAGATAATAATGGCCGATTTAAAAGTCTTATTTGAACAGTTGGGCTTTCATAATATTATAACTTATATCCAAAGCGGGAATGTCGTTTTTAAAAGCAACAAAATGGCTCACCATAATTTGGAAGAAAAAATCATGCAGGGAATATCTGAAACCTTTGGTTTTGAGGTGCCAGTTTTAGTTTTGACCAAAAAGGCGCTGGCAAAAATAATGGAAACAAACCCCTTCATCATTCAACAAGAAATGGAGAGGAAAAAGATTTATTATGTACTACTAAAGGATACCCCGGACCAGTTGTTGGTTAATGCATTACAGAATGAAACTCATAGCAATGAGAAGTTTGAAATCACCGACACATGTGTTTATCTGGCGTGTCTGATGGGTTATGGAAAATCTAAATGCAATAATAACTTTTTTGAGAAAAAACTAAAGATATCCGCAACGACCAGGAACCATAAAACCATCGAAAAGCTATTGGCTTTAGCAAGCGCCTAATTCATCTCCCAGATTTTGTAGTTCAGTAGGGTGGCGAAGCAAACCCATAAAAAATATGGAATAAGTAAATAAGCAGCTGTATTGCTGACCACCTTGAACCATTTTATGGTGAATAAAATGAATACAAGTAATATTAGAAGTACAATCAGTGCCCAAAAAGGGTTATGGAGCCCAAAAAATACAATGCTCCAGAGAGCGTTGAACAACAGCTGAAATCCAAAATGGTATAAAGCAGTCTTTACCCAAATATGATGGAATCCCTTGGCCCATACTATGCCCGCTGCTACCCCCATCATTATGTACAATATTGTCCAAACCGGAGCAAAGATCCAATTGGGGGGGTTAAAGCTGGGTTTGTTCAATGATACATACCAATCACTTACCGAACTTTGAGAAGCGTAGCCTGATAAAAATCCGATAAGCATGCATATGGCCAATGCAATAGCGATATGCGTAATTTTCTTTTTTATGTTCATGGTTAGATAACTAAAATAGCAATTTATTTTAATTACAGCTATAGCAAAAGGGGTTAAAAACTATCTTTGTGGAAATTGTCGTGCCCATGATAGAGAAAGACTTTGTTCCCTCAGCATACCCACATCAATTAAAAGAGGGGAAAGTAACTTGGAAATCGCCTAGTAATATAGCTTTGGTTAAGTATTGGGGAAAGGAGGCAAATCAGATTCCTGCGAATCCTTCTATCAGTTTTACCTTGGATTCCTGTGCTACCACCACAACAGTTTCATATAAAAGGTTGAATAAAAAATCGGCTGGTTTTTCTTTTGAACTGTTTTTTGAAGGGAAACCAAAAGAAGATTTTAAGCCCAAAATAGAAGTTTTTTTTACAAGGATCGAAAAATACCTTCCCTTTCTTAAAGAATATCAATTTAACATAGAAACAACCAACTCTTTCCCTCACAGTAGTGGTATAGCCTCTTCTGCAAGTGGAATGTCTGCCTTGGCGCTTTGTTTAATGGATCTGGAAAAGCAATTAAATCCCAAAATGAAGGAAGACTTTTTTAAAAGAAAAGCATCATTTTTGGCCCGTTTGGGGTCGGGAAGCGCATGTAGAAGTATTGAAGGAGATTTGATACAATGGGGCTTCCATGAGAAAACAAAAGGTAGTTCAAATTTATATGCCATAAAGTATCCTTACAAAGTTCATGAGATTTTTTGTAATTATAACGACACTATATTATTGGTCCATAAAGGCCAAAAAGAGGTCAGTAGTACCGTAGGTCATAATTTAATGCATAATAACCCTTTTTCTAGGCAACGTTTTGAACAGGCCCATGAAAATTTGACCAATCTACAATCTGTTTTGGCTGAAGGTAAATTGGACGATTTCATCAAAATTGTGGAAAGCGAAGCACTTACCTTACATGCTATGATGATGAGCAGTATGCCCTATTTTATGCTGATGAAACCCAATACGGTAGCAATTATTCATAAGATTTGGGAGTTTAGGGAAGCATCAAAAACGCATATATGTTTTACATTGGATGCGGGAGCCAATGTTCATGTACTGTATCCGGAATCCGAAAAAGATAAGGTTTTCCAATTTATTAAGAATGAGTTGGTTGCATATTGTGAAAACGGACAGTATATTTGCGACAGAATTGGATTTGGAGCCAAAAAACTGTAATTTGTAATCATAAGTAAGATGCAAAAACGTTAAGAGTATATTGGTTATGCAAAGTTCCAAATCGTAAAAAACTATGAAAGGACCATTATTTTATTCCAAAATCCTGCTATTCGGGGAATATGGCATCATAAAAGACTCCAAAGGACTTTCTATACCTTATAATTTTTTCAAGGGTGCTTTAAAAACCGATAAAAATTTATCTGAGAATTCAAAAAAATCCAATGAAGGGTTAAAAACTTTTAAAAATTATCTCGCTAGTGTACAGCAGGAAGAGCCCAACTTGGTCATTTTTGATATGGATGCCTTTACGAAGGACATTGACTCTGGAATGTATTTTGACAGTTCCATTCCGCAAGGATATGGTGTTGGCAGTAGTGGAGCCTTGGTTGCGGCTATTTATGACAAATACGCCAACGGGAAAATTACCGTTTTAGAAAACTTAACTAGGGAAAAGCTTTTAAGGTTAAAAGCCATATTTGGAAAAATGGAATCTTTCTTTCATGGAAAATCTTCTGGATTAGATCCATTGAACAGCTATTTAAGTTTACCCATTCTTATTAATTCCAAAGACAGTATTGAGTCTACTAGTATTCCCTCCCAAAACATGGAAGGCAAGGGTGCTGTTTTTTTATTGGATAGCGGAATTGTTGGCGAAACAGCCCCCATGGTTGAGATCTTTATGGATCAAATGAAACATGAAGGATTCCGGAATATGTTGAAAAATCAGTTCATTAAACATACTGATGCCTGTGTAGAGGATTTTATCAACGGGAATGTGAAATCGCTGTTTGGCAATCTAAAAGAACTTTCCCATGTGGTATTCAATCATTTTAAACCGATGATTCCGGTACAGTTCCATAAACTTTGGAAACAGGGAATAGATACCAACGATTACTATTTAAAACTTTGTGGTTCTGGTGGCGGAGGATATATTTTGGGTTTCACCCAGGATATTGAGAAAGCCAAAAAAACACTTAAAGGCTTTAATTTGGAAGTGGTCTACAATTTCTGATACTTTTAAAATGCTTAGCAGAAGACACAAACTCCTACTACTAAAGTTCTTGAGTTTGTTTTCCATAGTACGAGGATATAATATATTGGTGATTATCGTCGCCCAATATTTGGCATCTATCTATATTCTCTCTCCCAATTTACCTCTTAGAAAAGTTGTTTTTGATGTAAACCTGTTTGTTTTGGTAACGGTCTCAGCTTTGGTTATTGCTGGGGGCTATATCATAAATAACTTTTACGATGCTGAAAAGGATCTGATCAATAAACCCCGAAAGACCATGTTGGATAGGTTGGTAAGTCAACGCACGAAATTGACCACCTATTTTGTCCTTAATTTTTTTGCTGTTTTCTTGGCAAGTTATGTTTCGTTCAGGGCGGTGTTGTTTTTTTCGGCCTATATCTTTGGAATTTGGTTCTACTCGCACAAGTTAAAGAAGATGCCCTTTGTGGGAAACTTTGTCTCGGCTACCTTAGCAATAACCCCCTTCTTTGCAGTCTTCGTGTACTACAAGAACTTTGAGACTGTAATATTTGTTCATGCCATATTTCTCTTCCTATTAATTTTGGCTCGGGAGATGATCAAGGATTTGGAAAATATTGCAGGTGACATGGCCCAAAGATATAAGACAATTCCCATTCTCTATGGGATGCCATTTTCAAAAGTATGTATAGGTATCCTGATTGTTTTAACCATAATCCCTTCACTATTGTTAATTAGGTATTTTGATGTAGGGTATATGTATCTTTATTTTATCGGATGTATTTTATTATTATTATTATTTCTAATATTGTTGTGGAAATCCGATTCTAAAAAACACTATGTATGGTTACATAATATTTTAAAACTTATAATAATTGTTGGAGTGTTTAGCATTTTATTGATTGATATTGACCTCGTCTTAAACAGATTGTTGTAATGGAAAACCATTTAAAAGTTGCAATGGCACAGATTGCCCCTGTGTGGTTGGATAAAAGAGCCACCCTTGAGAAAATTGAAAAAACCATTGTTGAAGCGGTGAAAGAAAAGGCCGAACTGATTGTGTTTGGGGAGGCATTATTGCCGGGTTATCCCTTTTGGTTGGCACTCACCAATGGAGCTGAATGGGATTTAAAGATGAATAAGGAAATCCATGCCCACTATGCCCGGAATTCCATTCAAATTGAAATAGGGGAGTTGGATAGCATTTGCCAGTTGGCAAAGGAAAATAAAATAGCCATTTATTTGGGGATTATGGAGCGAGCCAAAAATAGAGGTGGACATAGTTTGTATTGCTCTTTGGTTTATATTAACGAAAATGGGGTAATACAATCAATACATAGAAAGCTTCAACCTACTTACGATGAGCGACTTACGTGGGCACAAGGAGATGGACATGGCTTAAAAGTGCACCCATTGAAAAAGTTTACGGTTGGGGGACTCAATTGTTGGGAGAATTGGATGCCATTGCCCCGTACAGCACTTTATGGGCAAGGGGAAAACTTACATATAGCTGTTTGGCCCGGAAACGGGAACAATACTAAGGACATTACACGTTTTATTGCTCGTGAATCACGGAGTTTTGTGGTATCGGTATCTTCTTTGATGAAAAAAGAGGATTTCCCCAATACAACACCACATTTGGAGCAGATATTAGCCAAGGCTCCAGATATCCTTGCCAACGGGGGTTCTTGTATTGCGGGCCCGGATGGGGAATGGCTTGTAAAACCTGTATTGAACAAAGAAGGCTTGATATATAAAACCTTGGATTTTAATCGCATTTACGAAGAACGTCAAAATTTTGACCCTGTTGGGCATTACTCGCGTCCAGATGTCACCAAACTCTCCGTGAACAGAGAACGTCAGTCTACGGTTGAGTTTAACGATTAAAAGGGTTTTGCCACTATCATCCAAATTCCTTTCCTACCTTTGCGGAAAATTTTAAGCATGGCGAAGTCTGATTTTAATAAAGACAAAAAAGCTTCAGGACGAAAAGAGGGTCCTTTTAGAAAAAAAAGCACTACTAGAAGCGGCAATATCCCTAAAAAAAATAGTACCGTGCCGAAACAGGCATCCGATCCAAATATGATACGTCTAAATAGATATGTAGCTAACTCCGGGGTATGTTCACGTAGGGATGCTGATATTTATATCTCAGCCGGGAACGTAACCGTAAACGGAAAGCCGATTACTGAAATGGGCCATAAAGTAAAACTTAGCGATATTGTTAAGTTCGATGGGCGACTTTTAAATCCCGAAAAAAAGGAATACGTACTGTTGAACAAGCCCAAGGATTTTACAACTACTACCAACGATGAAAGAGGTAGGCGTACCGCTGCACAGTTGGTTTTGGGTGCATCCAAGGCTAAATTATCTCCTGTGGGTAAAATGGACAAAACTACTACAGGTCTTTTATTGTTTACCAATGACGGAGATTTTGCCAAAAGCCTTACTCATGCCAAAAATGGATTACGCAAAATCTATCATGTGGAGTTGAACAAAGTGTTAAAACATGAAGATCTTAAAAAGATCCAGGCCACAATTACGTTGGAGGACGGCCCTGTTAAGGTACATGACATAAGTTATATAGACAATTCACCAAAACGGGAAGTGGGAATAGAAATCCTTAGTGGAAGGAACAATATTGTTCGACGCATATTTGAACATTTAGAATACGAAGTTGTAAAATTGGATCGTGTGGTCTATGCAAGTCTTACCAAAAAGGACCTTCCCCGTGGACATTGGCGCTACCTAACCCCTCAAGAACTTATTAATTTGGGGATGGTTAAATAATTATAGAATAGGACTCTTTCAGGCAAAGGAATTTTGTTAAGCACGAATGTTATACCTACGGTTTGAAGGCTTTTAAGAAATAGCTTTCTCCATCTTATCCCGAATCTCTTCCAAACACAAATTGCCCAAACTACCTTCATGACTATGATTAATGTCCCGTTTTGGAGTAAATACTCCATCCTGAATTTCTTGCCCCATTTTTTTGTAGGCATCACGAAAAGGCATTCCACCTAAAACCAGTTCGTTCAGGGTATCTACACTAAAGAGGTAATCGTATTTTGGGTCATCGAGAATGTCCTGGTTTACATGAATTTCTTTTAAACTAAAGATCATGATATCCAAACATGCCTTTAATTCCTGTATTGCAGGAACCATTACTTCTTTTACCAATTGCAAATCCCTATGGTATCCACTGGGAAGGTTATTGGTTATTAATGTCAATTGATTGGGAACCGCCTGAATTTTATTGCATTTCGCCCGTATCAATTCAAATACATCCGGATTTTTTTTATGGGGCATTATGCTAGATCCTGTGGTGAGTTCATCAGGAAAGGAGATGAAATCAAAATTTTGGTTCATATAGAGACAAATGTCCATCGCAATTTTTGATAGGGTAGCGGCAATACTACCCATTCCAAAAGCGGTAGCTTTTTCTACTTTACCACGACCCATTTGGGCGGCCACTACATTGTATTTTAGCGTTTCAAAACCCATTTCGTTTGTAGTGAAACTTCTATCAATGGGAAACGAACTACCATAACCAGCTGCACTTCCCAACGGATTTTGGTCTGCCACTTTATAAGCGGCATTTATGAAGTACATATCGTCTATTAAACTTTCAGCATAAGCCGAGAACCATAATCCAAAAGAAGAGGGCATGGCAATCTGCAAATGGGTATAGCCAGGTAAAAGGACTTCCTTATGATCATCGGCCAATTTTAAAAGCAGATCAAACAATGTTTTGGTCTGTTCTTTTATTTCCTTGAGTTCGTTTTTTAAGTACAAGTGCATAGCTACCAGAACTTGATCATTTCTTGATCGTGCTGTATGTATTTTTTTCCCGGTATCGCCTAGCTTTTGGATCAGTAAGAACTCAATCTTGGAATGCATGTCTTCAAAAGAGGCCTCAATTGTAAAGGTGCCATTTTCTATTGAAGCAAATATAGTATCTAATTCATTGGATAAGGCTAGTGTTTCTTCTTGAGTCAATAAGCCGATCTTACCCAACATTTTGGCGTGGGCCTTTGAGGCGATTACGTCGTATTTTGCCAACTGTAAATCCAATTCCCGATCGTTGCCAACAGTGAAATGGTCTATCTTTTGATCTGTGCTAAAGCCTTTGTCCCAAAGTTTCATTTTTTACAATTTTTTAGTTAATAATGAACAGATATCAGTTGCCCAAGAATCCTTCTAAAATCTTAATATATATTTCTATTCCTTCTTCAATTTCTCTTACATAAATAAACTCATCCGCCGAATGTGAGCGTGTACTATCTCCCGGGCCTAACTTTAAAGATTGGCAACTTAAAGCAGCTTGGTCAGATAGCGTTGGTGAACCATAGGTCTCCCTAGCCAATTTAACTCCCGATTGTACCAATGGATGGTTCTTATTTATGGATGAAGAATTCAACCTCAATGAACGTGCCTTTAGTTTACAAGGGGCTGAAGCCATCAAAACATCGGCAATTTCTTGATTGCTGTAACAGTCATTCACCCTAACGTCAACAACTAAATTTACCGTTGCCGGTACTACGTTGTGTTGACTGCCACCACTTATTTGGGTCACGGTTAATTTTACTTCGCCAAGAATATCGGAAACTTTTTCAAATGTAAAGTTTTCAAACCACTGTAATAATTCTATAGTATTATAAATGGCATTGTCGGTGTTGGGATGCGCAGCATGTGAGGGTGTGCCATTTACCACCGCATCAAAGACTACCAAGCCTTTTTCTGCAATGGCCATATTCATCAAAGTGGGTTCACCGACTATGGCCACATCAATTTTTGGTAAAAGCGGTAACATACTGTTCAATCCGTTGGGTCCAGAATTTTCTTCTTCTGCAGAAGCTACAATAATAATATTGTGATTTAGGTCTTTGCGGTTGTAGAAGTGTGTGAAAGTAGCAAGCAGTGAAACCAAACAGCCTCCAGCATCATTGCTCCCTAAACCAAATAATTTCCCCTCCTCCAAAATGGGGTCATAAGGATCTTTACTATAGGCCGAATTTGGTTTTACGGTATCATGATGAGAATTAAGCAAGAGGGTGGGCTTGCTTTCTTCGTAATATTTATTAAAGGCATAAATATTATTTTTCTCCCGCTTATATGGAATGTTAAAAGACTGGAACCATTGTTCAATGGCTACTGCCGTCTTAGCCTCTTCGCAGGAAAATGATTGAATGGAGATAAGTTTTTTCAATAAGTTTATTGCCTTCTCTGTTAGCATCTTCTGTTCCATGTTTATAAAGTTATTGTTGTAAATAAATTGGATGAAGGATTTAGCATGGAAATGTTGCCAATACACACTTTAGTTACATTTTTTTGTAGTGCATGAAAACAGTTTTCGAGCTTTGGTAACATTCCATCGACAATGATTCTTTTACTCAACAATTCTTGATATGAAGTGTGGTTCATATGTTGTACAACTGAATTTTCATCGTCAATGTCTAGTAAAACACCATTTTTTTCAAAGCAGTAGTACAAAGTTGTTTTGTAACTTCCGCTCATTCCAATGGCAATCTCAGATGCTATTGTATCTGCATTGGTGTTTAACAATTGACCTTTGCCATCATGGGTCAAGGCACAAAAGACTGGTGTGAAGTTGGCACTAATTAAATTCTCTATGGCTGAGGAGTTAACTATATCAATATCACCCACATATCCAAAATCAATTTCTTTTATGGGTCTTTTGTGGGCAAGTATTAAATTTCCATCAGCACCACTTAAACCTATAGCATTTATCCCCTGACTCTGTAATTTCGTCACGATATTTTTGTTGGTAAGTCCGGCATAGACCATCGTAATTACTTCTAAGCTTTTTGCATCGGTAATTCTTCTGCCTCCAACCAGTTGGGATTCAATTCCTAATTTGCCGGCCAAAAGGGTCGCTAATTTACCACCTCCATGTACCAGTATTTTTGGGTCAGGCAGTTTGGAAAACAGTAAGAGGAATTTTTCAAGCTCATCTACGTTCTCTATGACGTTTCCACCAATTTTTACAATGGATAATGTTAGTTTCATTGTATGTGTTCTAATATTTTTTTCAATACTACTTGTGCTGCATAGGTTCTGTTGTTGGCTTGTTCAATTACTAAGGATTGATTGGAGTCCAATATTTCATCGGTAACCACGACATTCCTTCGCACTGGCAGACAGTGCATAAATTTAGCATTACCTAATTTTTTGGAGGTTATCATCCAATAGGGGTCTTGGCACAGAATTTTCCCATAATCTTCATAACAGCTCCAATTTTTAACATACACAAAATCGGCATCCTCCAGAGCTTTGTCCTGATCGTAAACGATTTTGACTTCCTTGGTAATATTTGGATTAAGTTCGTACCCTTTAGGATGGGTAATTATAAACTCTGCTTCCTGCAACTGCATCATCTCTACAAAGGAATTGGCCACTGCATGAGGCAAAGCCTTTGGATGTGGTGCCCATGAGAGAACTACCTTTGGTTTGCGTTTAATTTGCTGTTCCTGAAGTGTAATTGCATCTGCCAATGCCTGTAAAGGATGGTTCATGGAGCTTTCCATATTAACAATGGGAACGCTTGCATAGGTGGCAAATCCATTCAATACGAGTTCCGCCTCATCTTTTTCCTTATCTTTTAAAGAAGCAAAAGCCCGGATTGCCACTATATCACAATACTGGGAAACTACTTGGGCCGCTTCTTTTATGTGCTCAGACGAACCTTGGTCCATGATTGTTCCATCCGTATATTCCAAAGCCCAACCTTCACTTCCAAAATTCATGACAATGACCTCCAAACCCAAATTCATTGCAGCTTTTTGCGTGCTTAATCTGGTTCTTAGACTGTTATTGAAGAATAGTAACCCAATGGTCTTTCCTTTGCCAAGTTCCCTATATTCTGATGGCTGTTCTTTTAAGGCCCTTGCTTCGTCTACCCAATCGGAAAGGGAATCAATATCGTTTATGGATAAATAATGTCGCATCTCATGTATTTTAATTATTGCTTTTTTAGTCCTCATATACAATCTCTACTTGTCTCGAGCAGGTTTGATGACTAAAACAATCTCTATGTTATATGATTAAGGGTAATTTTTAGCATATTGGTTCCTTATTTTATTATGGTATATAGACTGTTGTTTTTGATAGCATCCGTGATAAAATTTTCTTTTAGGCCATTCACGATCCATGTTTCAATCTTAGCTTCTTTAGCAATGGTTGCAGCTTCAATCTTGGATTGCATTCCGCCTGTACCCAGAGTGGATTTAGCGATGCTTATTTCATCTTGTAAATTCCTTATGTCCGTTACCGATGCAATGGTTTTTGGAGATTTACCTTCAAGTGAACTCTTAGTATAAATTCCATCTGTATTGGTCGCAATAATGAGCAAATCTACTTTTAGCAAGGAAGCGGTAAGTGCAGCCAATTTATCGTTATCCCCAAATTTAATTTCATCTGTTGCCACGGTATCATTTTCGTTTATAATAGGAATAAAATTATTGGCTACCAGTACATTGATAGTATTACTGATATTGGCCTTTGAAGCAGGTTTTTCAAAGTCGGAATAGGACAGTAGACACTGTGAGGTGAAAAGCCCCAATTCCCTGAAATTCTCTTGGAATATTCGCATCAAATGTGGCTGTCCTATGGCGGCCAGTGCCTGTTTTACATTAATGTCTGCTCCATTGTGTTCCAATTTCACAAACTGTTTTGCCGCTGCTATAGCCCCGGAACTTACTATGATAAATTCATAGTCTTCTTTTAAGGCGGCTATCTGCCTCCCTATATCCTCTATTTTACCTCTCGAAATTTGATCAGTTTCCTTGGTAAGGGTATTGGTGCCTATTTTAAGCAGTATTCTTTTCTTTCCCATGTTTATCTTGTTTGCCCAGTTCCCTGTATATACCATTTATTGGTGACTAAATGTTGAAGGCCAATGGGTCCCCTTTGGTGTAATTTATCCGTACTGATAGCTAGTTCACCTCCTAAACCAAATTGTCCGCCATCGGTAAATCGGGTAGAGGCATTGTGATACACGGCTGCCGTATCCACACTATCCATAAATGTGTTGGCTGTTTGTTTGTTTTGCGTAATTATCGCTGCAGAATGTCCCCCACTATATGTGTTCACTTTGTTGATGGCTTCTGTGAAGTCTTTTGCTGAACCTAAAACAATTTTGTAATCCAAAAATTCTTCAAACCATATGGTATTATCCATAATTTTGGAAATACCCTCAAAATCAGCCAAGGTATCGTCTCCCAAAATAATAACATCACTTCTCTTTAACTGGGCTACCAACTTGGTTATAAAAGCATCTTTTTGAGGAAATTCGGCATGAATCAATACCTTATCCAAGGCATTGCAGGCCGATATTTTGGTGGTCTTTGCATTGATAATGATATCCAGAGCCATCTCAGGATCTGCCTCCTTATCGACATACACAAAATTATTGCCCCTACCGCTTACAATTACGGGACAGCTGGCATGTTTTTTTACAAAGGCAATTAATTGCTCTCCTCCCCTAGGTACAATTAGATCTACTTTCTGGTCAGGTTTTTCCAGGAAAGCTTGTGTTTGTTCCCGATTAAATTGCAAGTAGTTGACCCAATCTGCGCTTGCCTCGTTTTCTTTTAAGGCCCTATGCCATAGATGTACAAGGACAAGGTTGCTGTTCAAGGATTCCTTACCTCCTTTTAAAAGTATTTTATTGCCCGATTTAAAGGCGATACCAGCAGCTTCTATGGTGACATCCGGCCTAGATTCGTAGATAATTAAGATTGTTCCAAAAGGAGCTGTTTTATTCGTGACCAATATTCCATTTTCATGGGTAAATTGAAAACGTTCAATACCCAAAGGATCATCTTGTTGAGCCAACTGTTGTAAAGACAAAACCATGCCATCAATTTTGGAATCGTCCACTTTTAGACGGTCTCGCATAGCTAGGTCTTCACCATTATAGCCTTCCATATCCTTATTATTGGCATCTAAAATTGAAATTCTCTCTTGGTTTATGTACTTTGCCATAAGCCCTAAGACGGCGTTCCGTTGTTGTATGTCTAATATTAAACTCATGACAATTCTGCTTTTAAGGCATTAAAAAATAGATCAAGATGTGTTTTGGTAATGTTTAAAGCCGGCAAAATTCGAAGCAAATATTTGTCCTTGGAGCCTCCGGTAAAAAGGTGTTGATTGTGAATCAATTTTTTTCTGAGTTCGGCCACTTCAAAGTCAAATTCCAACCCCATCATCATTCCACGACCCTTAACTCGCTTTATTTGCGGTATTGTTGCTGCTTTTTCCTCAAAATATTCTCCCAAAAGAGTAGTGTTTTCCATTAATTTTTCTTCCTTCATAACCTCTAAAACAGCTAAGGACGCTGCACAGGCCAAATGGTTACCTCCAAAAGTGGTTCCTAATTGTCCATAAGATGCTTTAATGCTTTCATGAATAAGCACACCAGCTACGGGGAAACCATTTCCCATTCCTTTGGCAATCGTAATAATATCCGGTTGAATATTATGGTGCTGAAAGGCAAAAAATTTGCCACTTCTCCCGTACCCTGACTGTATCTCATCGGCAATCAATATCACATTATTTACTTTGCATAGCTGAGCAATATCTTGGTAGAATTCAGTGGAAGGTTGATCTAACCCGCCAACTCCCTGAATTGTCTCCAAAATAACACTGCAAACATCACCTTTTGTGATCTCATTTTTAAATGCAACAATATCATCAAAAGGCAAAAAAGTTACTTTTTGTTGTTTGTTGATAGGAGCAATTATCTTCTCATTGTCGGTAGTGGCCACAGCGGCCGATGTTCTGCCGTGAAAACTATTGTTAAACGCAATGACCCTTGACTTCCCAGTTTGGAACGAGGCCATTTTAAGTGCATTTTCATTGGCTTCGGCTCCCGAATTACAAAGGAATAGGTTGTAATTTTCACATCCTGAAAGTTGACCAAGTTTGGTGGCTAACTCGAGTTGTAACGGATTTTGAATGGCATTACTGTAAAATCCAATTTTATCCAATTGCTCCTTGATTCGTTTTACATAATGCGGGTGTGAATGGCCAATTGATATTACACCATGACCTCCGTAAAAATCTAGAAATTCCTGACCTTTATTGTCTATGATTACGATGCCCTCCGCAGAGACGGGGGTTACATCATATAATGGATAAACATCAAATAATTCCATAGCTATCCTCTTCTTATTTGACCAATTTTTTCGAACGAGGTCACGATTCCCCTAATTAAAGAAGAACTTAGGCCTTGGTGTTCCATTTCATTCAAACCTTCAATAGTACATCCTTTTGGGGTAGTTACCCTATCAATCTCTTCCTCCGGATGGAAGCCGGACTCGATTAATAGACTTGCTGCTCCATTGCAGGTATGCATGGCAAGTTCTTGTGCTTCCTTGGCATCAAAGCCCAATTGAATTGCACCCTGGGTCGTGGCTCGAATTAAGCGCATCCAAAAGGCTATTCCGCTGGCACAAATAACGGTGGCTGCTTGCATTTGCTCTTCCGGAATTTCCATCGAATGTCCCATCCTGTTAAAAATGGCTTTGGCCAATTCAATACTTTTTTTACCTTTTTCATTACTACAGATGCAAGTCATTGATTTGCCTACAGAAATTGCCGTGTTGGGCATGCTCCTGATAATGTTATGTTCTTTTCCAGTGATTTCTTCAATCTTGGCTATGCCAAACCCAGTGACTGTTGAAATAACCACATGTTTTTCTGTTAGAAGACTAGTGGTATCTCTAAGAACTTCTTCAAAATGTCTTGGTTGCACCGCAAAAATGATAACATCGGATTTTGAAACAGCCTCCTTATTGTCGGTCGTAACAGTAACATTTCCGTATTTTTCAAAATCTTTAATACTAGCTATGCTTCGTTTTGTAAGGTACATAGTGGTTGCCCCATTGGAATGCAATATTCCCTTGGCTATGGACAATCCTAAATTTCCTGCTCCTATAATGGCTATTTTCATAATTTCTAATTTGTTATTCCTATCCCATGAACCAATGGCTTAAACATTATGGGTATTCCGGTTATTTCGTTTTTATTATTTTAATATTCTTCTTGTTTTTTAGAAGATGAAAACCGCTAAGGTTCAATTGTTATTTTACCACTAAAACACTCCGGCTTTTAGTAGCAGCCCTTCTGTTTCCTCAAAACCAAACATCAGGTTCATGTTCTGCACCGCTTGACCCGAAGCCCCTTTTAATAAATTATCTATTGCTGAGGTTATCAGCAATGTGTCATTGTGCTTGTATAAATGCAGATGACATTGATTGGTGTTCACCACTTGTTTCAAGCTGATGGGTTCCTCTGCTACTTGGGTAAATTTTGCATCCTCATAAAATTTGTCATATAATGCACGGGCGTCCTTTTCAGTACCATCAAAAGTGGTATAGGCAGTTGCAAAAATACCTCTGGTGAAATTTCCTCTATTGGGAAGAAAAATCAATTCACTGCAATTGTGCTGTAATGCATGTAAGCTTTCATTGACTTCTCCTAAATGTTGATGTTCAAAGGGCTTGTACCAAGATGTGTTATTGGTTCGCCAACTAAAATGGGCGGTGGGCGAAAGGCTTACCCCAGCACCAGTACTACCCGTAACTGCATTCACATGCACTTGGTTGTTAAGTAATCCGGCTTTGGCCAATGGCAGCAAGGCCAATTGAATTGCCGTTGCAAAGCAACCAGGATTGGCTAGATATTGGGCCTTTTTAATTTCTGGGGCATAAAGTTCAGGCAATCCGTAAATAAATTCTTTCCCATCCAGGACAGCATCCCCTTTTAATCTAAAATCATTGCTTAAATCAACGATTTTTGTGGTAGGTGAAAATGTGTTTTCTTTTAAAAATTTAGTTGAATTG
Organism: uncultured Flavobacteriaceae bacterium; assembly: GCA_964194835.1. Classification (GTDB taxonomy): domain Bacteria; phylum Bacteroidota; class Bacteroidia; order Flavobacteriales; family Flavobacteriaceae; genus CAXMOE01. The sequence continues at coordinate 25,512 of CAXMOE010000007.1, forward strand.
CCATGTCCAAGACAAAGAAAAACAACATCCACACCCAGGTTCACTTCACCAGTAAATTTCATTTCTGTGGTCCCTAACAAATCGGGATGTGCTGAGGAGATTTTTTTTCCTGCCCTCGTAGTGCTATATACAAAATCAATTATCGTTTGGGGATGATTCATTAAGATTCGAATCAATTCACCTCCTGTATATCCAGAGCCTCCTATGATACCTGTTTTAATCATGAATTTGATTTACGTGATTGAATATTTTGCCTGAATTGGAAAGAATTTTTATAAAGCCTTTGGCGTCATCTGCTGTCCATCCCTTGTTCATTTCTCCATAACTGCCAAAAGAGGCGTTCATGAGGTCATGTTCTGACGAAATCCCGTTAAGTTCAAATCTGTAAGGATGTAAGCTAATAAAAACATCTCCAGATACATTCTTTTGGGTATCGAAGAGGAAAGCTTCAATATTTCGCATTACCTCATCCAAATAGTTTCCTTCGTGTAATAACATTCCGTAAAAGTTACCCTGTTGCTCTTTTTGATATTGCTGCCATTTGCTTAGGGTGTGTTTTTCTAGAAGATGGTGTGCTTTAATGATTATCAAGGAAGCTGGTGCTTCAAATCCTACTCGACCTTTAATGCCAATGATAGTATCTCCAACATGGATATCCCTACCAATGGCGTACTTGGAAGCCAATGTATCCAATTTTACAATATTGTTCACTGGAGAATCAGTTTTTCCGTCAATAGCGACCAGTTCTCCTTTGTTAAAAGTCAACTTTATATCTGCTGATTGTGTTTCCATTAATTGACTGGGATAGGCTGTATTCGGAAGGGACAAATGTGAGGTCAGGGTCTCTTCCCCACCTACCGAGGTACCCCAAAGTCCTTTATTGATTGAATATTTTGCCTTTTCCCAAGAATAATCCACTCCATTGTTCTTAAGATATTCAATTTCTACTTCTCTCGACAATTTATGGTCTCGTATTGGGGTAATTATTTCTATTTCTGGAGCTAGTATCTGAAAGATCATATCAAATCTAACCTGGTCATTCCCAGCACCCGTACTGCCATGAGCAATATACTTCGCATTGACCTTCTTTGCGTAATTTACTATTTCAATGGCTTGGACGATTCGCTCGGCGCTTACCGATAGTGGGTAGGTGTTGTTTTTTAGCACATTACCATAAATAAGATACTTTACCACTTTATTGTAAAAAGTTTGCACTGCATCAATGGAGGTATAGGATGTGGCACCCAGTTCTAATGCTTTCTTCTCTATGTTTGCAATTTCTTCTACAGAAAACCCACCTGTATTGACACTCACGGCATGTACCTCATACCCTTTTTCCTTGGATAAATACTTTGCACAGTAAGACGTGTCCAATCCTCCGCTATATGCTAAAACTAATTTGTTCATTTATCTTTTTTTTTAAGGAACAGATGCTCTTTAATACTTTTTAATCGTTTAAAGGCTTTTCCGTTTATTTTTTCTTTTTTTTCACTTTGCTCAATGGTTGTTGGGTCGTATAGCATCCCTGTACAAAGACACATTTTTTGTTCTGTTCGCGTTAGGATATCGAAGTTTTTACAGGTTTGGCAACCTTTCCAGAATTCCGGGTCATCTGTAAGTTCCGAAAAAGTAACAGGTTTATATCCAAGTTCATAATTGATTTTCATAACCGGTAGTCCGGTCGTAATACCAAATATCTTGGAATCTGGGAATTTCTGCTTGGAAAGATCAAAAATTGATTTCTTAATTTTTTTTGCCAATCCCTGGTTTCTATAATCGGGGTGCACGATTAAACCAGAGTTGGCCACGAAGTTTTCATGGCCCCATACTTCTATATAACAGAAGCCAGCAAACTTATCCCCATCAAGAGCAATAACAGCGTTATGGTTCTGTAATTTTTTATGGATATATTCCGGAGTTCGTTTAGCGATTCCTGTACCCCTTACTTTTGCGGAATCCGATATGGTTTCACAAATAATATGGGCGTATTTATAATGTAATTCGGTTGCAATAACAATTTCCATTGCCATTTGAGTTTAAGTGTGTAATAAAACAAAATTGAAATTTCTCTGGGAATTAACGGAAATGGACTCACCTATTTCCAATATTGGAGTGCACCCCTACGGGCGACGACGCACGGGCACAAAAGAATATGCTGGGGTAGATGCCCAGTTTGAAAGAATAGTATGTGCTTTACAACTCATAAGAGCCCAAAGGTACAAACTAAATTGAATTAACATAATTTGCCTATCAATTTTTTTGAATTGGCACTTTCAAGACATTCAATTTCAGAATTTCATAAATTAAAAACCCATATACTGCAATATATTCAATTGAAAGTAGTGCCAAATTCTCTTTGTAGTCAACATCTGTATACGCCCAGTAGCTCAAAATAACAACTAAAGACCATAGTAGGGTAAATTGAAATTCTGTGAAAATACTGAGTAGAACCAGGAAGATAATATACCAAGGGTGAACTGTTGTGGCCATAAAATAATACATAGCCAAAACATATAGCATAGATGTGATCAAAACCGACAATTTTTTATTGTCACGGAGAAAGGTAATTAGGAATATTGAGGAAATAATTATCCACGGAAAAATTTTCCCATAGGTTTTTATTAGTTCATATCCCTTAACATCAAATTGTAGTGCTATTTTTTTGATGACATTATATAAACTGGCGTTGAATTCAAAGTTTGAAAACCAAAGGCCGATGGTCTTTGAATAATTGCCATAGAATTCCATGGAAAAAAAGGGAAGAAATATAAGAAGGGTGGTTAATCCGACAAGCAGGTAAAAAAGCACGCTTTTTTTAAGCCCGAAATAATTTAGGAATAATGGAAGAAAGATTAAGGGAACCAGTTTTACTGAAATGGAACACGCGTATATCACAGCCGCAAAATACCATTGGTTTTTGGAGAACAGATATAGAGACCAGACAAAAAAGAATAGCATCACGCCTTCAAAATGTAGGTTGCCCGTAAGTTCAATAATGATGAGTGGATTTAAGAAATACCAAAAGATAAGATAGTCAGAACGGTTTATGTTTTTTAACAACTTTCGGCCAAAATATAAAATTCCAACATCACCAAGAATAACGAACATGCGCATAACCACAATTGACCCAAAGATGCTTTTCCCGGAAAGAAGGGCTGCTAGTGCAAAAATCACCTGGTTTAATGGGGGATAATTGGAAAAGTGTCTGGCACTTAAACTCCCCATCCCTTGATAAAGTTCTTGAGCGTTACTAATGGCCAAATCCTGCTGGCCAATTAACATATTTGGGGTTAAGAGATAAGGATTAATGCCATTGAGAAGCAGTTCACCATCCCAAATAAACCGGTAAAAGTCTTGTGACAGGTTAGGTTCTGCAAAAAGGAACGCCAAACGGAATAGAATTCCAGCTATGAACAATAGTTTGAAATTCCATTTTTCAAACTGTATTAATTTGAAACATAAAATAAATAGGCCCGTAAAAAGGGCAGCCAATTTTATGAAATCCGTTCGTTGTAAATCGTATGCAAAAGTGCTATAGAACAGGACACTAATAAAAATCATCAAGATTGGAAATCTGTGAAGTTTCCAATATGATAACATAACTAGGCCTTTGCGGTAAGAGACTTAGTAAATACAAATCCGAATCCTAGGAACAGCATAAAATGGAATGGAAATAAACCAAAATCGTTCAAAGGTATAGCGCTGTACATCCCAAAAAGGAAGTAAAACATTAATGCTGCCTCCAAAATCATGTTTGGAGATAATTTAGTGGTCAGATACTTATTTCCTTTCCAACTATCGGATAGGTTATTGATATTGAACTTTGGAGTTCTAACGAACTCACTTCTTTTGCCCATATGCCCTTCCAACACGGCCATGGAATTATGCAGAGAAAATCCAAGGGCAACAGAGAAAAAGGTAAAAAACAATTTAATATAATCCACAAATTTGTCAAAGCTACTGCCTTGTAAACTCTTAAAGGTAAACCAATAACAAACGAATAAAATAATAGTACTGAGAATAAAGAAACTCATGGCTGAAAACACCCATCCTAAATGGCCATATATGTTTTTAATGTATAACATAGGAATGCTTAAAAATGCCACAAGAAATACAAACAGGAACATAGAACTGTTCAACAGATGCATTACCCCATGAAACTTTGTCTTAAACGAGATGTTTTTAGCGGTAACAACGTTCCAAACTGTTTTTCTAAAGTTTTCAGCTCCACCTTTGTTCCATCGGAACTGTTGTGATCGGGCAGCACTAATTACAACGGGAAGTTCTGCAGGTGTTTCCACATCTTCCAAATACTTGAATTTCCAATTTTTTAGTTGGGCACGGTAACTAAGATCCAAATCTTCCGTCAACGTATCGCCTTCCCAGTTCCCGGCATCCAAAATACATTCCTTTCGCCAAATACCAGCGGTTCCATTAAAGTTGATAAAATGCCCTTTGGCATTTCTTCCAACCTGTTCCAAGGTAAAGTGTGCATCCAAAGCAAATGCCTGGATTCTGGTCAAAGTGGAATACTCCCTATTAATGTGTCCCCAACGGGTCTGTACGACACCAATTTCTGAATCCTTAAAATAGATGACCGTTTTCTTTAACCAATCGCTATCTGGCAGGAAGTCTGCATCAAAAATGGCAATAAAATCACCTTTGGCAATTTTCAATCCTTCCTTTAAAGCACCCGCTTTATAGCCCGTCCTATCGGTTCTCCGTATATGTTGTATGTCAAGGCCGGTTTCCTGCAAGGCCTTAACACGCCTGGAAGTTTCAAAGACGGTATCATCGGTAGAATCATCCAGTACCTGAATTTCCAATTTGCTGGAAGGATATTCGATTTTAGCAATATTTTTCAATAAGCGTTCAACCACATATTCTTCGTTATAAATAGGAAGCTGTATGGTTACAAAAGGAATTTCCCTAGCGTCCAAAAGATTATATTTTGGTGCATCCTTATTTCTTTTTTTGTCGCCCAAATAATTAACCAATAAATTTAACTGGGCCAGACTGTAAAAGAATATCAATAACAGAGATATACTGTAAATAGCAATGATAATGTAAGTAATTGTAAGTCCCATATTATTTGATACTATATTTAAATATCCAACTTAGGATTTTTATGCCCGCAAAGATAGTGCCTTTTACCGTACCTGACACCTTTGATATACCAATTCTTTTTTTGTAACGTACTGGAACCTCGGTGTATGTCAAATTTCTTTTTAGTGCTTTTAACTGCATTTCTACCGTCCAACCATAGGTTTTGTCTTCCATTTCCAATGCTAGCAGCTTGTTATATTTTATTGCTCTAAACGGTCCAAGGTCTGAATATGTTGCCTTAAAAAGCATTTTCATCAGAAAGGTGGCCAATTTATTACCAAAAACTTGTTGTGGCGTCATTGAACCTGCTTCCCTCAATTCTTTGGTTCGAGCTCCAATCACAAAATCTATATCCTTTTCCATAATGGGCTCGACCAATTTGGTGAGCTCTACTGGATAATCGGAATAATCTCCGTCCATAAATACGACTATATCTGGCTTTTTGGATTGTTTGGTAAGATATTCCAAGCCACATAGGCAGGCAGATCCATATCCTTTTCTAAGTTCTACTAATACAGTAGCACCGGCATTTTCGGCACATTGCACGGTTTGGTCGGTAGAATTATTATCTACAACAATTATTTCTGAAACGATCCCTGGAATCTCTTGAATTACTTTGGCGATGGAATCGGCCTCGTTAATTGCGGGAATAATTACTTTAATATCTGTCATTATCTTAAATCTGATAATTTGTTTTCGCTTTTAAAGCTTTCAAGGCTATACCAGACTTTAATTTTCTTTCCATTGTCATATTTTTCTGCTGAGGTCAATTTTTCATCTTTGTATTTTAGGCAATAACCATTTTTAACACCCCTGCTAAGTTGAGATTTATGATTGACCCTTCCATTTTTGTTA